>DATEWL010000062.1:0-12076 GCA_035258025.1 Candidatus Acidiferrum sp.
CTTGCGCATCCACCTGCAGAACACCTGACTTCAGACGGCCTTCGACATGAACTGACCCCGTACCTCCTTCCAGTTCTCCGCTTGAGCGCCCTTCGGAGCCTTGTGCACGCGCGAACTCTGAACTCAGTAGCCCCGCGGATAATCCAGCAAACCCCGATTTGATGAAGTCACGGCGTTCAATTGCCATTGCTTTGTCCTCTTCGATTTCAGGAGTTCCAGGGGAAAACCGGCGCGATTCCTCGCGCAATCTATCTGCGTTGGAAATAATGGCGGGCGAAAACTCAGAGGTAAACTGTTTCGCCCATTAAGAGTGACTTGTACTCGCAGATATCGAGTGTTGTCAAGCGAAATTCCGCCGGGGACAAATTGCGGGGTACGCGCCCGAGCTGGTCGCAGATTGGGACGTCAATTCGACAAACTTTGCCTGGGCGAAATTGACACGAACGCGTGAAATTCAAACTTAAGCAAGGCGGGCAAGTGTTCGGCGAAATAGCTCCAATTATGCCCGCCGGGATACAAATGAAATTCATGAGAGATACGCCGGGCGGTTAGCAGCTTGTCCAGAGCTTCCGCGCCTGAGTCGAAACCGTAGTCGTCTTCTGAGCCACAATCGAAATAAATCTTCAATCCAGAGAGATTTGCTGTGCGCTCAATCGTTAGGGGATCGTTTTGATTCCAGAACGCGGGATCGAATGGAGAGCCAAATGCATCGCCAAGAAAGCCCAACCGGCTTAATTGCCCGGAATTGTGCGCACTGATGTTTGGCAGCTTCTCGATTAACGCCGCGCTGTGCGCTCCGACCGCTGCGAAAAGCTGCGGATGGCGGAACGCAATATGCAGCGCGCCGTATCCGCCCATCGAGATCCCTGCAATTCCCCGCGTGCCGCGCCCTGCTTGCGTCCGATACCGCTTCTCGACCCCCGGCACGAATTCCTGCAAGAAGAAATCTTCGTAGCGCCGCTTTCCATCGCGCGAATTGATGAAGAAACTCGTGCCACCAGCCGGGGTCACGATCAAGAATTCTCCCAACTCATGTTGTTCCCATAAGTCCTCGACAAGATTCATCCCGCCTGAATGCACAAGCATCTGCTCGTTATCTCCCAAGCCGTGGAGTAAATAGAGGATGGGATAGCGGCGCGTCTTCTCCGCATCATAGCTGGGCGGAAGCAGTACGCAGTACGGGACAGCGCGCGCGAGAATCTTGCTCGGCAGAGAAACGCACTCAGCACGTCCCGCGGCTCTCGCTGGAGGCGACAGAAGTACGCTGCTCACGCAGCCGACTAGCAGCGCCGTCAAAGCAGCGCGCCAAATTTTATTCATACCGCAGAGCCTCGACAGGGTTCAGGCGTGCGGCTCGCGTAGCCGGATAGAGCCCCGCTGCGAGGCTCACGCCGACCGAAAACAAAATCGAGAGCAACACGAGCCACCACGGCACGGAGAAAACGTGCGCCGACGGCAAATTTTGCCGATGCAAATAAATATTTGTGCCCCAAGTCAAGGCTCTTCCGATAAACCAGCCAAATCCCACTCCGAGAATTCCGCCGAATAGCCCCATCACGCCTGCTTCCACAAAAAACAGTTGCTTCACGTCGCGATCCGCCGCGCCCAGGGCTTTCAGAATGCCAATTTCCCGCCGCCGCTCCAAGATCGCCATCACCAGCGTGTTGATGATTCCCAGCGTAGCCACGGCAAGTGCCAGGCTCCCGAAAATGAACAGCAATGCATCGAATATCGTGAAAAATAACTTCAAACTGCGCGACGCGTCCAAAAGCGAAAAAGTTCCGAATCCCATGGTCTTGATCGCGTTTTCGATTGTTTCAATCTGTGATGGGCTCTTCGCGCGCACCGTCAAACTCGCATACACGGGCTTCCCAGTTGGCGCGCGCACGGCATCCCGAAGATCGTTCACCTGTGCCGCGCGAAGCGCCGACGCCACCTCGAGCGGAATCAGCAAGCGTCCGCTCCCGAATCCGCCGAAACCCGCTGCCGGCTCCGTCTCTATAATCCCCACGATCCGTAGTTTTTTCTCCCGCGGAACGATGGAAAACCCGCCGGCTGCGCCATCGCTAGCTTCGCCGTTCGCACCGCTCGTTACCGCCTGTGGCGCGAGCGCCTGCCGTTCGGCGTAGCGCACTACCAAGTCCTTCCCGATCAGCGTCGCCGTCTGCTCGGACAAATCCTTTGCGAATTCGATTTGAAGAATCGCCTCATCCGCTTTCGGTCCCGAGAAAAAACTCCCTTGTATTCCATCGTACGAGCCGTTCCCTCGCGCGGAATCTGGCACTCCCGCCACGATCGTCGAGTAAGGATTCCCGTTGTAGCGCACTTCCGTCGGGAAGCGGATTTGTGGGTAGACTTCCACCACGTTCGGGAGATGTTCCAAATCTTTTCGCGCGTCATCATCGAGGGCACGTTCTGCCTTTGGTGGCAAAGGGCTCGCCGCAGGACGCCGCATTCCTTGTATGTTTCTTCGCGCTGTCACCAGGACCGTGTCAAACAAGCCTGAGTTCGACAGCCGCTTCGTCGCTAGCTCCTGCAAGCCAACCCCTAGGGAAACCATCGCCACAAGAGAAGCCACTCCCACCGCGACGCCCAAAGTCGTCAGCGAATTCCGCAACACCGCCTCTCGCAAATTCCGAAACGCCAGCTCACCGAGGTCCCCCGCCTTCATGATTTCACTCCGTCGGTCAGCAATTTTCCGTCCACAAGTGCGGCGATGCGGTCCGCGAATCGCTCCGCGAGCGGCCGTTCGTGCGTCACCATCACGATCGTCATGCCCAGCTTTTGCTGAATTTCTTTCAGCAGCAGCATGATGGATTCACCCGTCGCGCTGTCCAGATTTCCCGTCGGCTCATCCGCAAATAGAAGAGTCGGCCGGTTCACCAGTGCCCGCGCCAGCGCCGCCCGCTGTTGCTCTCCACCAGATAATTCACTCGGCCGGTGCGCCAGCCGCTTTTCCAATCGCACGCGCTCCAGCGCCTCCTGCACTCGCCCTCCCCGCTCGGCGCGGTCCACTTCCGCCAAACGCAGCGGCAGTTCCACGTTTTCTTCCAGAGTCATGCGCGGCAGCAGATTGAAGGACTGAAAAACCATCCCCACTGTCCGGCCCCGGTAACGCGCCAGTTCGAGGGAGCTAAGCTCTGAAAGATTCCGCCCATTCGCGAAGATCGCACCCCCGGTCGGACGGTCCAGCCCCGCCATCAAATTCAGCAGTGTCGATTTTCCCGACCCGGAGCTTCCCAACAGAGCTACGAATTCTCCCGCGCGGATCTGAAGCGTCACATTATCCACCGCGCGAATTACCGCCGTTCCCATTTCGTAATGCCGCGATACTTGCTCCGCGCGCACGGCCACACCATCGCCTGTCGTCATCATCGTCCCTCGATGTTACTACGCATCGTGAGCCACTCAAGTTACCAATCGCTTTGCGATGCGGCTCCCAGCTTCTGCTCGTGATCAGCCGCGGCCCTTCGGCAGGCTCGAAAAAAGTGTTCCCAAAAACCTCTTGACACGAAAAGATCATCCTGCTAGTTTTATAGCATAGCTGCTGGAAAAATAGCACATGACGCGAAAACCCAAGCCAAACACCCTGTCCCGCCGCGAACGCCAGATCATGGACGTTCTCTATAGACTCGAAAGCGCCTCCGTCGGCCAGGTCCTTGCTGAAATCGCCGGAAAGCCCAGCTATTCCACCGTCCGCGCTCAGCTCCGCGTCCTCGAGGAGAAAGGCCACGTACGCCACGAAGAACAGGGCCTCCGTTACGTCTACGCCCCGGCCGTGCCGCGCGATGTCGCCCGCCGCTCCGCTCTTCGCCATCTCGTCGAAACTTTTTTTGATGGTTCGACTGAAAAAGTCGTGGCGACCCTCCTCGGCGGTGAAGTCGCCCGCATCTCTCCGGAAGAACTCGATCGCCTCGCCCGCCTCATCTCCAAAGGTCGAAAGGAGAGCTGAGCATTATGATGACGAGTACGCTCGCCGATTATGAACTCGCGCTCGCATTTTTCTCCGCATGCTGCGCCAAAGCCACGTTTCTTCTCATCTGCGCATGGCTGATCGTAATCGCCCTGCGCCAGCGTTCTTCCGCGGCGCAGCGGCACTGCGTCTGGGCGGCCGCTCTTCTCGCCTCGTTCGCGCTTCCTTTTTTTTCGCTACTGCTTCCTGTGTGGCATTCCGCGACGCTTAGCGCCGCTGCCGCTCTCTGGAGTCCCGCACACGCGAATACTGGAAGCTCCATCTCTCACACAATTCCTTCCACCATCATCAACGTCGCCGCCGCCTCCCCCGTTTTGAACAAACTTGCTGGCGCCGCGCTTCTGGCCTGGGCGCTCGGCCTCACGTTCGTTCTGCTGAGGCTTTTAACAGGTCTAGCTCGCCTTGCTTGGATCTCCGCGCATGCGAAGCCCCTCTTCGACGACGGCTGGATGCGATCCGTCTTGGAACTCTCGATCTTCCACAAAATCTCGCGCCCCGTCCGCCTTCTGCAATGCAACAGTCCCATCGCGATGCCGCTCACCTGGGGAGCCTTTTTCCCCGTTATCGTCTTGCCTTCTGGCGTAGCGCAATGGTCTGAAGACCGCCGCCGCATGGTGCTTTCTCATGAACTCGCACACATCGCTCGCCACGACTGGTTCCTTCAGATTTGCGCCGAGCTAGCCCGCGCCATTTACTGGTTCCACCCCCTCGTCTGGCTGGCCGCCGCACGTCTTCGGCAGGAAAGCGAGCGCGCCTCCGATGATGCCGTCCTGCGCTCCGGAATCGCGCCTTCCAACTACGCCAGTCAGCTGCTCGATCTCGCAAGGACCCTGGAGAACACCGGGCGAGCCTGGTCCACTGCTCTGGCCATCGCGCGTCCCTCTAATCTTGAAAGGAGATTTGCCGCTATGTTGAATCCGTCCATCAATCGAAGCCGTTTGTCGCCAAGAACAAGACTGCTCATTCCGTTTTTTGCTTTGTGCTTCTTGTTTCCGCTCGCCGCTCTTCACCTGACCGCGCAAAATCTTTCCGGCAAAACGTCCGGCTCCATCCACGATCCCAGTGGAGCCGGCGTCGCCAACGCCACAATTATCATGTCGAACCACGCGGCCGACACAATTGATATGCTCACTATGACCACCTCCGATCGCGACGGCAACTTCAGCTTCAAAGCACTCCCCGCCGGCGAATACGAACTAAAAGTCATGAAGCGCGGCTTCGAACCCTTTCGCCTTCCGCAAGTCACTCTTGAATCCGGCCGGGATTTCTCTCAAAGCATTACCTTGCAAATTGGCGCAATCATGGAAGAAGTCGAGGTCGTGCCCAACGGGACCACGAAGCCTCTACCTTCCGGTGCCACCGGCAAGCCGTCGCGGATTCGAGTTGGAGGTGACATCGAAGCTCCCCATCGCATCATAAAAGTCCAGCCTATCTATCCCGAATCCGCCAGGTCGGCCGGCGTCAGCGGCACCGTCATTCTTCATGCCATCATCAGCATGGAGGGCAAGCCGCTCTCTCTGCGTGTTATGAACAGCCAGATCGATCCGGACCTTGCCCGCTCCGCCGTGGAAGCCGTCAGTCAGTGGCGCTACAGTCCCACGCTCCTCAACGGAGAGCCCATCGAAGTTGACACCACCATCATGGTGAATTTCTCACTGGCCCCATAGGCTCGTACCGCCGCTCTCGCGACTGGCTGTTTCACAGGGCCCAGAACGTTCGCCATGGCAAATGTCCCGGGCCTGCCGTTATTTAACCGTCGCGCTTAGTTTCGCGCCGCGTTGACGCCTCCATCCGCCGATGTTACGCTCGCGCCGCAGCCTCCAATGACGCATGCGCGCCGTCGACCTCATCCGCAAAAAACGCGATTCCGGTGAACACTCCCGCGAGGAGATCGACTTTCTCATCTCCGGCTACACGCGCGGCGATATTCCCGACTACCAGATGGCCGCCTGGCTCATGGCTACGTGGATTCGCGGCCTCAATCGTTCCGAGACCACCGCCCTCACCGAAGCCATGCTCTATTCCGGGGAAGTCGTCAATCTCGACCGCATTCCCGAGAAAAAAGTCGATAAGCATTCCACCGGCGGCGTCGGCGATAAAACTTCTCTCATTCTCGCTCCTATCGTTGCTGCGGGAGGCCTCACCGTTCCGATGATCAGCGGCCGAGGCCTCGGGCACACTGGCGGCACGCTCGATAAACTCGAGTCCATCCCCGGCTTCAACGTAAATCTCTCGCTCGAACAATTTTTTAACGTTCTCCGCGAATGCGGCATGGGCCTTATCGGCCAAACCGCGGAGATCGCTCCAGCCGACAAAAAAATCTACGCTCTCCGTGACGTTACTTCCACGGTAGAGAATATCGGTCTCATCTGCGCCTCCATAATGAGCAAAAAGCTAGCGGAAGGCATCGACGCCCTCGTCCTCGACGTCAAAACCGGTTCCGGCGCCTTCATGAAACGCGAAGAAGATGCCGTCCGCCTTGCCGAACTCATGGTCGAAACGGGCCAGCGCATGGGCAAGAAAGTTGTCGCACTCATCACCGATATGAACCAGCCGCTCGGACGCATGGCTGGCCACTCCAATGAAATCGCCGAGTGCATCGATGTTCTCAACGGCGGCGGTCCTGCTGATCTCGTTGAACTGAGCATCGAGCTTTCCGCCTGGATGTTCTTTCTTGGCGAACGCAGCAAAAGTCTCGAAGAAGGGCGCCATCTCGCCGAAAAGATGGTCTCCACCGGCCAGGCCAAAGAAAAATTCAAGCAGGGCATTCGCCTCCAAGGCGGCGACGAGCGTGTCATCGACGACCCACAACTTCTTCCGCAAGCTCGTTCCCGCGCCGACGTCGCAAGCCCTTCCGCGGGCTTTATCACCGCAACGAATTGCGAACAACTTGGCACCGCTTTAGCTACTCTCGGCGGCGGGCGCGAAAAAAAGGAAGACACCATCGACCATGCCGTCGGCCTCCAATTCCACAAACGCATCGGCGACCGCGTAGAAAAAGGCGAGCCCCTGGCCACAATTCATTACAATAGCGGCGCAAAGTTGGCCGAGGCGAAAAGCCTCATCGCCAACAGTTACCAGATCGGCGAAGCCGCGCCCCGCGAGAAGCTGCCGCTCATTCGGCGCATTCTAGGGGCTTAGCTGCTGGGGTCGGCGATTTTGTCGTAGCTCGTTCGGCATAAACTTGATCGGCAGAAAGAGGTCCACGCATGGGACGTTACACCGGGGTGCTCGGCCTGCTCACAATGCTCGGCCTCGCGTATCTCTTCTCCACCGATCGCAAAGCCATCAAGCTCAAAACCGTTCTCTGGGGCCTTGGCCTGCAACTCTCTTTCGCGATTTTTGTCCTGCGCTTCCCCATCGGCCGCTTTCTTTTTGAAAAGGCCGGTTATTACGTCAATCTTCTTCTCAGCTACGCGTTCTACGGCTCGCAATTTGTCTTTGGCGAACTTGGGTTACCCTCAGCTCCCACTCCTGGTTTCGCGGCTTCTCCCGAGCACTTCTTGTTTGCCTTCCAGGTCCTACCTACAATCATTTTCATCGCCGCTTTCTTTGCGCTGCTGTATCACATCGGCGTCATGCAGTTCATCATCCGCGTCGCCGCCTGGATCATGACCCGCGTCATGGGAGCTAGTGGAGCCGAATCTCTCAACGTCGCCGCCAGCATCTTCATGGGCCAGACCGAAGCTCCGCTCACCATCCGTCCCTTTCTAAATAAGCTCACAAAGTCCGAATTGATGGTCGTGATGACCAGCGGCATGGCCCACGTTTCCGGCGGCATCATGGCGGCTTACATCGCCTTCGGTATCAAAGCTGAGCATCTTCTCACCGCCGTCATCATGACCGCCCCCGGCACGCTGCTTATGGCCAAAATGCTCGTGCCGGAAACCGAGCAGCCGCTAACCGCCGGCCGCGTCGAAATGCCCGAGATGGAAAAAGAAGCAAATTTCCTCGGCGCCATTTCGCGTGGCACCGTCGACGGCCTTCACCTCGCCCTCAATGTCGCTGCCATGCTCATCTCCTTTATCGCGCTTCTCTATCTCGTCAACGGCATCATGGGCGGCGTCCACAATTGGATTTGGTGGTTTCCTTCGAGCCTCTCGCAAGTCTTCGGCTGGGTCTTTGCACCGGTAGCCTGGGTCATTGGCATCCCCTGGCGCGATTGCGCCCAGATGGGCAACCTCCTCGGCACTCGTATGGTCATTAACGAGGTCGTCGCCTTCCAACACCTCGGTGAAATAAAAGACACGCTCGACCCGCGCACCTTCACCATCGCCACCTTCGCCCTCTGCGGCTTCGCGAATTTCAGCTCCATCGGCATCCAAATCGGCGGCATCGGCGCCCTCGCTCCCGAGCAACGCGGCCAGTTAGCCAAATTCGGGATCCGCGCCATGCTAGCCGGCACAATGGCCAACCTAATGTCCGCCTCCATAGTTGGCATCCTTTCATGACTTTCTCCTGCTCTTGTAGGGGCGCAGCGCGCTGCGCTCCATCTGGGCGCGATCGATCCGGAACTATGCGGTGGCACTGCCACCTCCGCCCATCTCGCGTTCATGGCGCGATGAATCCTCGCCCTGTTCTACAGTTGGCGCTCTAAAGCAAACTCAGGATAAAATCTCAACGACAGCATGAGCCCTCGAAAAAAATCCTCCTCAAAAATAACCTCCGACTCGGAATTCAAACGCGCCGAATCCGCCGCAAATTTCATCTTCACCAAAACCGATCTCCGCCCCAAAATCGCCTTGGTTCTAGGCTCCGGCCTGGGCGCCTTCGCCGATGAATTCGAGACCCCCACAAAGATCCCCTACTCCGAAATCCCGCATTTCCCCCGCTCCACGGCCATCGGCCACGCGGGCCAGCTCGTTGTTGGCAAAGTCGGCGACATCCCTTTAGCAGGAATGCAAGGCCGCGTCCATTTGTACGAAGGCTATTCCGCCAAAGATGTCGCCTTCCCCATCCGCGTCTTCGCGCGAATGGGCATCAAAGCTGTGATCCTGACGAACGCCGCCGGCGGCATCAAACGCGAATTCGTACAAGGCCAGCTGGTGGTCATCAAAGATCACATCAACCTTCAAGGCGTGAGCCCTCTCACCGGCCCCAACGACGAGCGCTTCGGCCCGCGTTTTCCAGACATGACCGTTGCCTATGACCGAAGATTTCGCGAACTCACCGTCGGCGAAGGAAACCGCAATCGCATCAGTCTCTACGAAGGCGTCTACGCCGCGCTGCCAGGTCCGAGCTATGAAACTCCGGCTGAGATACGCTACCTGCGCACCATCGGTGCGGATCTTGTAGGTATGTCCACCGTCCCAGAAGTGATCGCCGCTCGCCACTCCGCCATCCGAGTGCTGGGCATTTCTTGTGTGACGAACGCCGCGGCGGGCATTCTCGATGAGCCGCTCGACCACAAAGAAGTTCTCGAAACGGCGGAGCGCGTCAAAAGCCAGTTCATCGCGCTGCTTAAAAACGTGATCCCGCGAATCGCCGCTGAGGTTTCATGATCGCTCAGAACCCAACTACCGTCATTTCGAGCGAAGAGAGATCTCTTCACCATCTCGCGTTTTTTGCGAGATGAAATCTCTCTCTGGTTTTAGTATAGGAGGGCCACACCGTGACAGAACATGAACCACTCGTGGAAGCCGCGCAGCAGGCGCGCGAAAATGCGCACGCACCGTTTTCGAATTTCCGCGTTGGTGCCGCGCTGCGCGCCACTTCGGGCAGAATTTTCGGTGGCTGCAACGTGGAAAACGCCACCTATGGTTTGACTGTCTGCGCCGAACGTATTGCCATTTTTAAGGCCATGAGCGAAGGCGAGCGCAACTTTGACGCCATCGCCGTCGTCACGGATACCGACGCGCTTACACCGCCCTGCGGCGCGTGCCGCCAGTTGATCTGGGAATTTTGCGGCGATGTCCCCGTGATTCTTGCTAACTTAAAAGGCAAAACCGAGACAATCCACATGCGTGATTTATTTCCGAAACCGTTCGATTCGTCCAACTTGTGACAGCCGGGGAAAGAAAATGAATCCAAAGCGAATTACGAAAAGGGAAAAAACCATCGTGTTCGCCTGTTCGGCGATGCTTTGCCTCGGTGCGCTGAAAATCTTCGCGCAGGAGCAAGCGCAGCCCAAGCCCGCCAATTTCGTCGATCTTCTGATCACTGGCGGGACCGTTGTCACCATGGACGTGGACCGCCGCGTGATCGAAAACGGTTACGTGATCGTCAAAGGGGACACGATCGTAGCCGTCGGCGAAGGCCTACCTCGAATGCCGAACGGTCCGATCTTCACAAAACAAACCATCGACGCAAAAGGCGCTCTGGTCCTGCCCGGCTTCATCAATGGCCACACCCACGTTCCCATGACTCTCTTGCGCGGGCTGCACGATGACGTCACGCTCGACGACTGGCTCCGAAAATATATCTTTCCAGCGGAAGCCAAAAATGTGACCGAGGATTTCGTGCGTTGGGGCACGCGCCTTGCCGCCGCCGAACAGATTCGCTCCGGCGTCACAACTTTTGCGGACATGTATTATTTTGAAGACGCTGTCGCCGAAGAAACCAAAGCCGCCGGGATGCGCGGCGTGCTGGGCGAAACCTTCCTCGATTTCCCCGCGCCTGACAATAAAACCAACGCAGCCATGCTTGAATACACCGAAAAATTCTTCAAGCGTTGGCAGGACGATCCGCTGATTCATGCCGCAGCCGCTCCGCATTCCATCTATACTTGCTCGCAAAAAACGCTCCAGGATTCCGCCGCCCTTGCGCGCAAGTATCACGCGCCGATCCTCATTCACCTCGCAGAAATGAAAAAAGAGCTGGACGACAGTCTGAAACAAAACGGCCTAACGCCCGTCCAGTATGTCGAGAAGCTCGGCGTCCTTGGTCCGGATGTTGTCGCCGCACACTGCATTTTCGTCGACGAAAAAGACCGCAAAATTCTCGCCAATCACCAGGTCGGCTGCGTGCACAATCCTTCGAGCAACATGATGCTTGCCAGCGGTGTCGCTCCGGTCATCGAAGAGCGAGCTGCCGGCATTGCGGTGGGCCTCGGCACCGACGGCCCCGCGGGCAGTAACAATGACCTCGACTTGATGGAAGAGATGGACCTTGCCGCCAAGCTGCAAAAAATCACCAAGATGGACCCGCGCGCGCTCGGTGCCAAATCCGTTGTGGAGATGGCTACCATCGAAGGGGCGAAAGCGCTACACATGGAAAAGGAAATCGGCTCTCTCGAAGTCGGGAAAAAAGCCGACATCATTTTGATCTCGCTCGATGAACCAAACGCCGTTCCCATGTACGACATTTATGCGCAGCTGGCTTACGCGCTAAAGGGCACCGACGTCAAAACCGTGGTCATAGGTGGCCAAGTCGTCATGCGCGACAAAAAGCTTCTGACCCTGAACGAACTCGAAATTCTCGCCAAAGCCCGCGAATACGGAGCAAAAGTTGCAGCTTCACTGCGCTAAGAACCCACCTTGACCACAAGCCCGGTGGAGTCACCGAAAGGATAGCCATAAAACGCGCCCTTTTTTCCGTGTCGCCTTTTCAACAGTCCCCAAACAACCCAATTTCGGATGCCTTTGCTCTTGAGGTAGGAGTGGTCACTCAGCGCACTCATTTTAAGGCCACCATCTGCCGGCATCATCATTCGTCGGGCTTCCTCCCTGTCTCTTGGAAACCATACATAGCAGCATGTGGCACCATTCAGTTCACAGAGTGAATGGAACTCGACGCCCAATGTGCTTGCGATTCCAGCCTCGTATTCTTTTCGTGCGGCGGCCTCATTCTCCTCGGGATCCGACATTCTGATATAAATGCGGGAGCTTCCAGTGAACAGCACATCCTTGGGAGCGACCCACATTACTTTTTGCGGGCATCCACAATTTCTTAAAAATTTGACGTATTTTGCGACTGCATCGTCGAATCCCTGGTTCATACAACATCCTTATACTGGCCGTCGGAAAGAGTCCGGCATCGCCGTTTACCATTCTCTCTCAACGAGTGCTATCGTTGCACGGCGATGGACACCTCCTACAACCAGGTTGCGGGCCAAAGCGTGGAGCGGCTCGCTGCTCTGAGCGACGGCATCTTCGGCGTGGCCAT
>DATEWL010000063.1:0-24406 GCA_035258025.1 Candidatus Acidiferrum sp.
GTGTAGGCCATGACGCCGTACAGCCCGATAACCGCGAGAAGAGTGGCGAGAAAACCGAAAACGGCGGAGAGGCTGGCGATCATGCGCTCAGTGGCGAGTGAATTGTTGATCTGCACCTCAGTGGTGCGCATGGAGTAGATCGGGATATTGGAATCCATGTCGCGGACTTTGGAGCGGATGGCGGTCATTAACTGATTCGGGTCGGCGACGGTGCGGACGTAAACGACCATGCCGCCAATGAAGCGGTCTCCCATATAAGGCATGTAAGCTTGCGGAGGAATTTCATCGCGCAGGTTGGTGTACTTGATGTCTTTAGCGACGCCGATGATTTCCATGTCGGCTGGAGTGCCTGGATCGGAGCCGAAACCGATGTGAAGGCCGACAGGATTGCGGCCAGCAAAATATTTTTTGGCGAAGGTTTCATTAATCATGATTACGGAAGGTTCCCAGCCCATGTCGCCTTTTTCCTCTGGATTGTGCTTGATTTCATGGTTGTCGGTGGGGCGGAAATCCCGGCCATTTACGATAGGAACGCCGAGAGTGGCGAAATAGTTGGGACTGATTTCATTCATGTAGGGTTCGGGGTGGGCATCGGGAGTGGGAGGGCTGAAGCCTTCGGCAGTCATGCTGCTGTCCCATTCGTCGCCTTCGAGGATGCGCATGCTGGCTAGGCCAGTGGACTGAACGCCGGGAATAGAAGAGAGCGAGTCCAACAGCTGGGGATAAAAGGTCTTCAGCCGCGCGACACTATAGCCGCTATATGAGGGATCGATTTCAAAGCCGATAAGATCTTGCGCCGGAAAACCGGGGCCGAGATTTCGCAAGTTGCCAAGGCTGCGAGTGAAAAGGCCAGCTCCGATGAGAAGCAGAAGAGAGAGCGTGACCTGGGCGATGACGAGAGATTTTCTGAGGCCGCCGTGACCACCGCCGACGACGGCGGCGGCTTCATCTTTGAGAGTGCCAGCGACATTGGGCTTGGTGGTTTGAAGAGCGGGGACAAGGCCGAAGAAGACGCCTGTTGCGACCGTGACGGCGAGCGTGAAGAGGAGAATGCGAAAGTCGGGAGTAGTGGAAATGCGCCAGCCACCCGAGTCTGAAGGCAAGTACGCGGCCATGAGGGCCTTGTCTGCCCAGTAGGCGAGAGCAAGTCCAGCGAGAGCCCCGAGCGTGGCGAGACAGAGACTTTCGATCAAGAGCTGCGAGATGATGCGAGGGCGAGTGGCGCCCATCGCGAGTCGGATGGCGATTTCTTTCTTACGCGCGGAGCCGCGGACGAGAAGAAGGTTGGCAAGATTGGCGCAGGCGATGAGAAGGACAAGGCCAGTGGTGCCCATGAGAACCCAGAGAGGAGAGGAAAGCGCCTCGCGGGTATAGGAGCGGCCCTGCGAGCCGGGCAAAACGTCGATGATGCATTTCAGGAATTGCTCGCGATCATAAGGCGAGGCATGAGCGAAGGCCTTATCTTTGACTTCCATTTCGAGCATTGAATGCATAAAAGGCTGAAGCGAGGCCTTGGCTTGTTCACGGGTGATGCCGGGCTCGAGGCGGCCGAAGGCATTGACCCAACGGTTGCGGCGTTCTTTCAGCATGTCGTTGGGATTACCGACCATGACTTCCTTTTGCATCATGATGGGGACAAAGAGTTTTGGAGAACGGCCCAGTTCGACGCCATCAAAGCCGGGCTGAAGGACGCCCACGATGGTCATGCTGTAGTTGTTGAGGGTGAGAGTCTTGCCGATGATTTGCGGATCCGCAGAGAAACGAGATTGCCAATAGGCATAGTTGAGGACGACGTAGGGATAGGCGTCAGGGAGGCGATCGTCTTCGGCAGTGAAAACGCGGCCAAGATACGGATTTAGGCCCAGCGCGGAGAAGTAGGTGCCTGATACCAGTTCCAAATCAACGCGCTCCGCCTGGCCGCCAAAGGAGAGGCTGGCGGAAAACGGGAAACGCGCGAACATGTCGGAGAAGACTTCATTGTGGGCGGCGAAATCGCGGAACATGGGATGGGAGATGGCGTTGCCGCCCCAATTGCTGCCGTAGTGGTGGCCGCGCATGGTGAGGAGGACGAGTTCTTGGGGGTTTTTGACAGGGAGGAGGCGGAGGAGGATCTGGTCGAGGAGTGTAAAGATGGCGGTGTTTGCGCCGATGCCGAGGGCGAGGGTAAGGATGGCGATCACCGTGAAACCGGGAGTGCGGGCGAGGGTGCGGAGAGCGTACTTAAAATCGCGAAACGCGGTATCGAGTGCGGCGATAGTATTCATTTCGCGGACCTTATCCTTCTTTGGAGTTTAAATGACTATGGTGAATACGCTTTGTAGCGGGATTTGTTCCCGCGAAAACGCAGGCTTGGCCTCTCGGATTGACTGGCCTGGCGGCACAAGTTTGAGACGAATCTGAGGGGAAAACGTCTTGTCGACTGGGGATGGAGAAGGTGCCGGGAGTGGAGCGCCGCCACCGATAACGCAGCAGCACCTAGAAAGACGAGATTAGACGGCTGAACTCGTTGCTGCGCGCGGAGTGGCAGCTTCTTCCTTCTGGCGGAAGAAAGCTGCGACGCGGTCGATGACCTCGTTCAACGAGGTTTGCGGGCGGAAGCCGGTGAGGGCGTGCAGTTTATCGACGCATGGGACGCGGCGCATCATGTCCTCGAAACCTGGCTCGTAGGCCTGATCGTACGGCACGAACTCGATGAGTGAGGTGCTGCTGGTGCGCTTTTTGACCAACTTAGCGAGGCCTTCGATGGTGATTTCTTCCGTGTTGCCGACGTTGACGACCTCGCCGATGGAGCGGTCGGTGTCCATCAAGCGGATGAGACCTTCGACGGTGTCGCGAACGTCGCAAAAGCAGCGAGACTGTTGGCCGTTGCCGTAAACCTGGATGGGCTCGTTATTCAGTGCTTGCTTGACGAAATTGGGCAGGACCATGCCGTAACGCCCGGTCTGACGCGGACCAACGGTGTTGAACAAGCGGACCACGATGACGGGAAGTTTTTTCTCTTTCCAATAAGATAGCGCGAGAAATTCATCGAGGGCCTTAGACGCTGCGTAGCTCCAGCGGCCTTTGGTGGTGGGCCCGAGGACGAGGTCGGCGTCTTCGTGAAAGGGTACGTTGGTATTCTTGCCGTAGACTTCGGATGTGGAGGCAGTGAGGACGAGTTTGCGTTTTTTGCAGGCAGCTTCGAGGATGCGTTGCGTGCCGTTGACGTTGGTTTCGATGGTACGGACGGGACTTTCCACGATAAGCTTGACGCCGACAGCGGCGGCGAGATGGACGATAACATCGGCATCGTCGACGAGTTCCGCGACTAGCTGAAGGTTTTCGATGTTGTCCAGGTGATATTCCATCTGGCCGGAAGTCTTGAGGTGGCGGATGTTATCCATGCTTCCGGTGGAGAGGTTGTCGAGCAACACGACGCGATCGCCGCGAGCGAGAAGCCGCTCCGCCAAGTGAGAACCGATGAAGCCGGCGCCGCCGGTGATCAAATAACGCAAAGTGCCTCCTTACAATGACTGATCGTCGTCGCGATGGCGCGGGGAGCTTTCGGAGACGGATTCAGCAAGATCGTCATGCTCCTGAGGAGATTCGGGCGTTTCCTGAGGACCATAGCCATAAGAATACGGATAGTAGCGATAAGAATAATAGTAGTCCGGAGCGCCGGAATCCACCGCATTCAAAACGACGCCCAGGATGTGGCACTTCACACTGACGAGCAGGTCACGGGTGCGCGTGAAGGCCTCTTTGGGAGTCTCGCCGCTACGCACGACCAGCAGCACGCCATCGGTTTGGACGGAGAGAATGACGGCATCCGTGGCCGCCATGATAGGAGGCGAATCGATCACGACGAATTTGAATTTGGTGCGCAATTCAGCGATGGCTTCCGCCAACTTGTGAGAGGACAACAAGTCGGCAGGATTAGGAGGCAGTGGGCCCGTGGGAATCGCGGCGAGATTGGGAATGTCGGGGTGCGGCACAATAACCAGATCAAGACTCGAAACACCGGCCAGATAGGAGCTTAAGCCAGCATACTTGCCGCTTGCCATATTGAGCAGGCGCCCCACCCCTGGCTTGCGCAAGTCCGCATCGACGAGCACGGTGCTGTCTCCTAGCTGGGCGAGAGTGACAGCCAAGTTAGCTGCGGCGGTGGTTTTGCCTTCGCGGGGGAGCGCACTGGTTACCAGGATAACTTGCGGCGGGCGGCCCGGCTGAGAAAGAAGCAGCGAGGTACGCAGGGCGCGAAATGCCTCCGACATTTGGGATTTGGGCAGGTGCTGGGCAACGAGCTCAATGCGTTTTTCGTGACCATTGCTGGCAATGCCTGGCAAGAGGCGCTTGCGCGAGCCGTTGCCGTTGGAGCCGCCAAACTGCGGCACGACAGCCAAGGAAGGCAGGCGGGCAAGGGTCTCGATGTCGTCAGGTGTCTTGACGGTGTTGTCGAGATACTCGCGCATGAGGGCCAGGCCGATGCCGCCGACAAGACCGACGAGAAAAGCTAGCGCGATGTTCCTCGCTTTGGCGGGACGCGAAGGATAGGTAGGTATCATAGCTGGGTCGACGACGCGGATATTCGAGGATTGCAAAGCTGAGGAAATGCCCACTTCCTTGAGCTTGGTCATCAAGCCGTCATAGAGAGTCTTGGAAGCTTCCGCTTCGCGCTTGAGGATATTGTATTCGACCATGCGCTCGGCCATCGTATTCGCTTCCACTTTCTGCTGATCGAGAGCTTGCACGAGCATTGTTTCGCGCTGCATGGCCTCCCGGTAATCGAGTTCGATATGGTTGAGGGTGTTAACATTTTCCTTTTGGATGAGCTGGTCCACATCTTTCAATTGGGCCTGAAGACGCACGACCTTCGGAAAATTAGGACCGTACTGGCTCAAAGCGTCGTTATATTCCTGTGTCGCAGCCTGCCGTTTTTGAAGGAGTCCCTGCAAAACGGGGTTGTCGCGAAGCTGGGGCACGTCGGCGATGTCACCGGCTTTGGCAAACTGAAAGAGCGCTTCCTTCTTCATGCGCTCTTGCTGGGAATCCGTCAAAGCCCTGTTAATATCTGCGAGGCGCTGGGTGGTGATGTTGGACTTGTCGTCGAGCGTCCAGATCTGATTTTTTCTTTCGTAGGCGATGCGCTGGTCTTCCGATTCCTGAACTTTAATCCTGAGCTCGTCCAACTCGTTGCGAAGCCAGGTGGTAGCTCGCGAAGTTTCGTCGTAGTGGCTGCGAATGTTCTGTTCCTGGTAATTCTTAATATGTTCGTTGACGATGCGCGCAGCGAACTGCGGGTCTGTCGACTCGAAGCTCACATCCATAAGCCGGCTGGTGGGAACGCGTTTCACGCCGAGGCTGCCAAGGAATGCGCCGAGTTCGGGGGGGCGCTTCTGATTTTCCAAGCTGCCGATAGCCAGCGCTTCGGAGGGCCCGTTGGGAGAGGCGTATTCCGGCCGCGCGCCGAGGCCGCTGCTACGGATAGTCTGCAAGGCGAGAGTTTCACTCGTCAAGATTTTCGACTGCGTCTCGATATAGTTCTCGAGATCCATCTCGTAGCCGTAAGGATCCATGCCCTGGAAAGGTAGAATGTTGGCATTCGACGGGTCGATTTCGATGCGTGCGGTGGCTACATAAACGGCTTGCATGCGGAAAGTAGCGATGGTGACAATGGTCACCACGGCAAGCAAGAACGACAAGATCAGCCATTGATGCTTGCGCAGGATCAGCAGGTAGTCGTAAAGATGCGGCTCGCGCGGCGAGAGATCCCAAGCCGGCAGGCGCGAGGTTGGGGGAATCAACTCCACACTGCCGTTGGAGCCGTTTTCCCGGGGAACGAGTTTGTTGTCTTCAGACATTTTCTAGTGGTAGGCGACGCGATAAAGCGCGACGGCTGTACCGAGAGCGATGCCAAACTCGATCGACCTCAGAACGGCCTGCTTGGCTCCGCTCTGCGGAACGTACAAAATGTCGCTGGGTTGGAGTGTCAAATCCTCCGCCTGGTTGTTCAGAATTTTTTTCAAATCGAGGGTCACCTCGTGCTGCTTACCCTGGAAATCTTTCCGGATGACGACGGCGTGGTCCGTCTTCGCGATGTTAGTGTAGCCGCCGGCTAGCGCGAGAATCTTCAAAGTGCTCATTTGCTCGCGGTCATTAGTGAGCACAAATCCACCGGGTCTAGCGACCGCTCCCAAGACGTACACGATACCGGCATGGGGCACGGTTACGACGTCTCCCGCTTGCAGGAGGATATTATTCGCGGTATTCCCGGCTTCCATCAACTGATACAAATTAACGGTAATATTGTCGGTTGCGGGAGAACCCGATGGAGCACTTGCGCCGTTGATGGATTTCTGTGATGAAGCGTTGGGCGCCGGCAATTCAGGAGGGTCCGCCACGGACCCGCTGTGTGACGAAGGCGATGCTGCAGAGGGTGGCCCCGCGGGTTTTACATCTGGCTTGATGGGCAGAGAGCTTGCAGGAGCGGCATCCGCCGGGCTGATTGCCGGTGGCTCCGAGTCATCGAAAGTCATCAGCGGTACGGGCCTGGTTACGATGACTTCGTCACCTGCATCGGTGGCAAGCCCGCCGGCCTCGGCAAGGACTTCGAGAAGCGTGACCTGACGATCAGCCTGGTAAACCAAAGGATGCGCGACGGCCCCGACAACGGTAATGGGCTTGCTCTTTCTTTCTCTTACGGTAACGCTCACCTCGGCGTGAGAGACCAAACCATTCGCTTCCAGCACTTCGGCAATTTTTTGTTCCGCCTGAATCTCGGTAAGCCCAGCGACATGTAAGCGCACTGGTACGAGTGGAATGCCAATGGTGCCGGTTTGGCTGACGCGGACATCGCGGCTCAGCTCCTTCACGTCGAAGACATCGACCGTAAGCATGTCGCCATTGCCGATGATGTACTCATGCGGGACATTGCGGGCTGCGGCGGAAAGCTCGCGGATACGGTCGTTCGTTTGTTGTGGCGTCTCGAGAACGGCCTGCGCGCGGCTGGGCGGCGCCAGAACCAGTAATCCGAGTAGAGATGTGGAGACAAGACACAACGTCCCCGCACCCAGTCTCGCTGGCTGCATACGAATAGATGACCCCTATGTGATTATACAGTCAGAAGGACCAAGTCCATCAGTGATTTCGATGCTTGTGGCGAACCTTTCCCGATTTGGGAATTTGCGGGCTTGGTTGGCGAATTTCGCTTGTTGCAAGATTTGCCAGGAGAAAAAAGAGGAGAGCATTCGCCGGAATGTGCAGATTGAAATCGGCGAGTCCGTGCGTGAGAAACCCGAGGCACGCGACAAAGGCTGAAAGGTGGAGAGTCGAAGCAAAAGCTCCATTGGAGCGGGACAATCGCCGAAGCGAATCGAAGAACAGAACGCCAAGGAACCAAAGGCAGCACAAGCCACCCGCAATGCCCGTTTCCGCAAGACCTTCGAGGTAATCGTTGTGTGTGTGGTTGACCACTTTTCCGTCATAGAGAGTTTCATAGGCGGGAAAGACAAGCTGGAGTGTGCCGAGGCCAGTGCCCGTCCATGGATGGTCGAGGAAAATCCGCCAAGTGTCGGCTCTCATGGAGGCGCGTTTCCCGCTTGTGACCTCAAGTGATTGGAGGGAAGAGAATCGCTCTACGAGTTGCTGGACACCCAGCCAAGACACCATGAGAAATGCGAGCAAAAGAACCGCACCTCCCGAAAGCAAGTGTTTTCCCACTGTGCGGCGAAGAATCAGCCAGAGGACCAAGACGCCGATTTCCACTGCAAAACTAACCAGGCCTCCCCGAGACGCGGAGAGAAACAGTGCGCCAATGGGCACCACGGCAAAGAGACTAACCAGAAACCAGCGTTCCCGGCGCACCTTGCCGAGGACCAAGGGAACTAAAGAGATGGGAATGACGAGTTCTGTAAATCCGGCAAAATGATTGCGATTCACATAGGGGCCGAAAGGAATGCCTCCAAAGCGCATCTCGCGAAACCAATAGAGTTTTCCGTTGAAGGTGAGGTGCTGCAGGATGCCGAAGATGGCGACCAGAAATCCGAAACTCATCACGAACCAGACAAAGCCGCGCCAATCCTCGAGCGTCCGGAACGCTTGCGCGGCCAAAAAGAGAAGAAGGATATCGGCAAGCAGAAGCTGGAGTTCCATGCGGGTGTTGTAGGAGGAGGCGGTGCGATGAAAAAGCCACTGGCCAAGGGCGATCAGCAGGAGAGAGACAAGAGGCGGAAGCAGGGGCGAAATGAAAAGCTGATGCTCCTGCGTCAAATACGCGCGGACGGCCCAGACGAGAAAGAGCAAGGCTGCCCCGATCTCAATGACAGCGCGAGCCCAATCCTCGACGGCACCGTGTGAGGCAACACCAAAGACCACGAGGGCGCAGATGCCGATACGAATGAATTTCACGGCTTGCTGGTCTCCGCGGACTCCAGGACCAAGGCAAGGTCGTCAATCCAGGCCGACCCGCGAATCTTGCTGTCAAATTTTGCGCTCGAATTGCGGCTGACGCAGAGCTGCAGTTCACGGACATCTTTTCCCGATGTCCAAGGAAGCTCGACTTTGGTCCACGGTTGCGTGCCTTCCACATCATCCGTCCAGGCGACTGAACTAGACGAGTCGCCGATGGAGCGCAGTCCAAAACGCACGCCTTGATCGGTGGACAACGAGCGCGTCTGGACCCATGCGGAGAAGCGATAGGATGTGGAGGGCTGGACGGGAATGTATTGGCACACATCATTGAAGTTCACGTTTCTGAGGCCGTTGAACGTAAGCCGGAGGGAACGTTTTCCGGAATGCCTTTCCTTTGTATCGAGGGTGACCACCACCCCTCCATCGAATGAAGAGTAACGCCAGGTGAATCCGCCACCGACAACATCCGATTCAAAACTTCCGTCCCAGATCAAAGAGCCAGGCGGCGCTGGAGGACGCGAAACGCCCGAGAAAATGAGAGCCTGATCCCAGACGCGCTGGGCATCCGCCATCTGCCGTTTGTGAAGGAGGAGTTCGAGCAACGGATAGGAGTCGCTCAACTGAAGTTGCGGATGAAGAGCGGCCAGTCTGGACCAGACGGCCAGTGACTGATCGGTTTTTTCCTGTTCAGCGAGGGCAGAAATCACACTCAAGTAGGCGTCCTTGGAGTGGGGCAAAACACGCTCCAAGACGGAGTTGACATCCGGCTCGAAGCGCATGCAAAGAGCGAAAGCTGCCGCTCCGCGCTTTGGGTCGGCTTCTACGGCATGCCTGATCTCCGCGAATGCGGCGTCTAGCTCTCCCCGGCGGAGCAGGAAATTTCCATAGCGCCACGAGACTTCCGGCGAAAGCCCGTACACGCGTTTAGCCTGAACAAATGCATTTCGGGCGGCGGCGACGTCACCCTCCGATTCATACGCCGTGCCCAGATCCAACCACGTGTCTGCGGAATGAGGATCAAAAGACAACGAAGTTTGATAGTTGCGGATGGCGCGCTGGGCATCGGGATCTTCGAGATTGTATTGCCAATAGCGGCCGAGGAGATACCAGTTGCGGGCGTCATCCGGTTCGAGTTGGGTGGCCCGGGCGTGGCCTTCCGGCGTGTTCAATCCCGCATCATGCACAGCAAGAACATTGCGGATGCCGGAGTAGGAAAGACCGGCGGCGAGCATGAATGCAAGAAGGACAAGAAACCCGCGCGCCGCTGAACTAGAAAGGCGAAGAATCATCCCGCGATACTGTGCATAGACAAACTCTCAGATGCAAGATGAAAGTCTGAAGAAACGGGGGGGATAAGCAGCCAGCGATTTTTCCGGAAGGCTATTTGCCAATGGAGGCCGAGAGCGTCTCGTCGACGCGGCCACGGCGGCGGACGTCAATCCCCAGCCTTTTGATTTTTTGATTCAGCGTGGAAAGGGGAATCATAAAACGTTCGGCGGCTTCGGTTTGATTCCAGCTGGTGCGTTCCAGCATGTCCATGATGATGCGGCGTTCGATTTCGTCCATGATTTGAAAGAGTGAGGGCTGAGGGTGATCGGCGCCGGAACGGGAACCTGGTTCGCCCGGCAACGGAGGAAGAAATTCCGAAAGCTGCAACCGGACCCCGCGGACGATTTCCTTGCTGCGAATGCTTTCGGGAAGCAAATCCACGTCGACGCGTTCCTGCGTGGAGAGCACGACGGCGCGCTCGACGACATTTTCCAGCTCCCGGACGTTGCCGGGCCAATCGTAGTCCATCAGGAGTTTAAGCGCGCCTGCCGTAAACTGGCGCATGGGCTTGGCGTTCTCCAAGCAATAGCGCGAGAGGAAATGGGCGAGCAGCGCGGGCACATCTTCCCGGCGGTCGCGCAGCGGAGGTAGCACGAGATGAATTACATTCAAGCGGTGGTACAAATCCTCGCGAAAGCGGCCTTCGCGGACGAGGGTCAGGAGTTCGACGTTCGAAGCGGCGACAATGCGGACATCCACCTTGAGCTGCTCCGTGCCGCCTAGCCGCATGAATTCGCGCTCTTGAATTACGCGGAGTAACTTGGCCTGCGTTTCCGGGCTAATAGTGGCGATTTCGTCGAAGAAGATAGTGCCTTGATCGGCGACTTCGAAGAGGCCTTTCTTGGAAGCGACGGCGCTGGTGAATGCTCCCTTCACGTGGCCGAAGAGCTGCGATTCGAGCAAATCCACGGGAATGGAGCCGGTGTTGACGGGAACGAAAGCCTTGTCCGCGCGCGTCGAAGCCGAATGAATGGCTTTGGCGATGAGCTCCTTGCCGGTGCCGCTTTCTCCGCTGATCAGCACGGTGGAACGCGAAGGCGCCACCTGGGTGATCAGATCGAAAAGCGTCAGCATCTTTTCGCTCTTGCCAATGATGTTTGGAAAATTGAAGCGTTGTTTTAGCGCGCGTTTTAGGTGGACGTTTTCTTCGCGGAGACGGCGTGATTCCACGGCCTGAGCGACCTGCGCCAGAAGTTCGTCGTTGGACCAGGGCTTGGTGATGTAATCGAGGGCGCCGCCCTTGAATGCAGCGCGCGCCATTTCGATCGAACCGTAGGCGGTGATTAAGACGACGGAAAGTTGTGGGTCACGCTTGCGAATTTCCCGGAGCAGCTCAAGTCCATTGCGATCGGGCAGACTTACATCAAGCAGCAGCAAATCAAAAGGTTGCTCTCCGAGCTTGGCGAGGCCGGATTCACCGGTCTCCGCGCTTGAAACACCGTAGCCTTCGCTCGTAAGCAAGAGCTCAAGGCCTTCGCGGATTTCTGATTCGTCGTCAACAACCAGGATGGAACCCTTAGACATGAACTGACTTTCTGACCGCGGGGAACTCTACATGGAATGAAGTGCCCTTGCCGGGAGTCGAGCGGACGTCGATCTTGCCGGAATGTTCCTTGATGATGCCGTAGCTGACGGAGAGGCCGAGTCCGGTGCCGCGGCCGCTGGCTTTGGTCGTGAAGAAGGGATCAAAGATGCGATGAATATGTTCGCGCGGGATGCCCGCGCCGGTGTCGACAACTTCAATCTCGACGCTGCCATTGTGGGCGCCTGTGCGTACTTCCAGAAGGCCGCCGCCGGGCATGGCATCGCGAGCATTCAGGAAGAGATTGAGAAAAACCTGCTGCAGCTTGTTCGCCGAGCCGCGGACGGCGGGGAGAGTTTCGCCCAGATGCTTCACCACTTGAATCTGCGAAGTTCTTAGCGGGTGCGAGACGAGAGAAAGCGTTTCTTCCACGACGCGGTTTACGTCGATGTCCACGGCCTCGCCGGCCCCCGTGCGCGAAAAATTCAGAAGATTGTTGACGATCTCGCTGGCGCGAAATGTCTGCTTGACGATTTTTTCGATGATCGACTGCCGTGGATCGCCATCGGGCATTTGCTTTGCGAGCATCTGGATGTAATTGGAAATCACCGCAAGAGGCGTGTTGACTTCATGCGCGACGCCAGCGGCCAGAAGCCCGAGCGATGTCAGCTTCTCGGTTTGCGACATCTGCTCTTCCATGCGCTCACGCTGGGTGACGTCGTCAAAGAGCAAGAGACGTCCGATGCGCTCGGCCGATTTGCTGACAAGAGGGGTGATGGAAACATTCAGAGTAAGCGCTTTGCCCTGATGGTGCAGCCGTTGTTTGTAAATGCCGGTGATTTGCTCTGCGTCGCCGCGCGCGGCAATTTCCGTTGCAAGCTCTTCCGGGAGCAAGGAGCGGAGCTGCCGTCCAACGGCTTCTTGCCGGGCCACGCCGAAGAGTTGCTCCATACGCGTGTTCCAGGATTCGACGATGCCTTCCAGATCCACGGCCAGGACGCCGACATTCAGGGATTCCACGATATTTTCGCTGAAGTCTTTGAGACGCGCGATCTCGAGGGCTTTTTGTTCGAGCGAGGTGTAAAGCTGCGCGTTGTCGAGGGCCACGGCCACGTATCCCGCGATCGTCTCCACCAGCTCGACGTCATCGCTGGAAAGATAGTCGCCGTCGACGGTCTTGCCGAGGCCCAAAACAGCCACGGTATGCTCTCGAATGCGGCAAGGCACATAGTAATTGAGGTCGAGCTGTTCGAGAGTGCGGCGCACGGAGTCGGTAACATCGCGCGCGGCGCGGGGCGACTCGAAAAAGAGCGCCCCCCGCGCGAACTCGGGCCGGGCCGGTCCGAGGAAACTAAGATCGAGAGGCTCTGCCAGACGCACACCCATCGAGCGAGCTAGGCGGAGATCGCCAGGATTCGAGACGTCTTCGACAAAAATCGCCAAACGGTCGACGAGAAGCGTTTGTGAAACGCGGTCCATCACGGAACCGAGCATGGGCTCAAGCCGAACTTCGTTCGTGAGCGTGCGGCCGAATTCGATCAGGGTGCGGCGATAGTCCAGCCGGTCGCGATAGAAGAAGCGATCGAGACGGGCTTGAATCCATTCGCGGAAGGGTTGGAAGAGAAGTGCCGCAATAACGATGGCGATAATGCCACCGACCGGGCCGTTCGTCTGCGCATGAAAGATCTGGGGAATCAGCGCGACGAAGAAGAAGTAAATCGTGGCAATGGCGGCCGTTGCCGCGGTGTAGGCGAGGCCGCGTTTGAAGATGATGTCCACATCCATCAAGCGGTAACGAATGATGGCATAGCCAAAGCACAGCGGGATGAGAACCAGGCTGACCGTGGAGAATTTCATCCAGGGCCTGGAAGCTGCATCGAACGCGAACGGTACGATGTAGAAAGCTGCAAACGGAAAAGTGCCAACAAAGGTTCCAGCGGTGAGCCACTTTAGTTGCTGCCGCAAAACGCCTGCGGGCGCTCCACGATAATTGCGATAGAAAACCAGTCCGGCAGCTAGAAAACAAGCGCCGAGATAGCTGTAGGCGATTTTATCCAAAATGATGCGGGAAGCGAGCCATGGAACGAAGCCGAGCGCCCCGAGCGCGGTACTGACATGGACGAGAAGAATCGCCAGCGGCGGAAGATAGACGAAGCTGAGCTTGGAAACCGAACGGCTGGTTCCTTCGGTGCGTTCCGGGAAGACCAGCGCGAAATGCAGCAACAAAGCCGGCATGAGTACTTGCGTCAGGATCTTGATCCAATAAACCTCATAGTCGAAAGTGTCTAGTTTCCCGCTGTAGTGGAAGGAGAAGAAAATGAAGGATACGAGGCAGAAAATATAGA
Organism: Candidatus Acidiferrum sp.; assembly: GCA_035258025.1. Lineage (GTDB taxonomy): Bacteria > Acidobacteriota > Terriglobia > Acidiferrales > UBA7541 > Acidiferrum. The sequence continues at coordinate 13,585 of DATEWL010000063.1, forward strand.
AGTGCACGGCGCGGGGTGCGTTCCAGCGTCGGGCAAAGATGAAAAGACCGATGAAGAGATAAATTAGGCCTACGACACGCGCATAATTCTCAATCGAGGTCGGTTTCTCGGCAGGAGCGGTGACGAGCGGAGTCTCAAACTCCTCGCTGTTCCGCGCCAGTTTATAGCGTACTTGCGTCCACAACCCCGCGCGCCACAACCGCTTCGTTACCTGAACTTGCCGGGTAATGGGGCTGCCGTTGATAGCCAGGAGATGATCGCCAACACGCACTCCTGCGCGCGCCGCAGGGGAGTTTTGAGCCACCTGCTGGGCTTGGATCCCTTGGGTAGTGTCCAGCCAGACGACGCCGTCATCGGGAGTCTCGAACTCGGTTCTCTGGACGAAATTCAGCCAAGCAAAAATCATGGCGGCTAGCGTGGCAAGCGCTAGCACAACGGCCCCAAGGCTGACTCTGAGGTTCTGCTTCATAACGTGCCCAGGCAGGGTGACACCCCACCAGGAAATCTTAGGTGCAAACGAATGTCCAATCTTTGGAAGAGTGTCTCTGCAAAAATAGCCTTATAATTCAATAACTTACGAAATCCAAAGGCTGGAGAGAAATCGATAATCCGCTTTCTGGAAGGTCGCATACAGCTTTCCAAAGCCCATTTTGCGATCAAAACTGGAGACTTAGACCACCCCGAAATGTGCGGAAAGCGGGCATCAGGGTCACTCGGCCGTCCGGTGAGTTGAGGGTCACGTAACCCTGAGCTAGAAGGTTGTCGCATTCCGCATTGGCTTCCCAACGGCCCGGGCCAAATTTGGGCAGCCGTTGATGCACTCCGATATGAAGATAAGGCTCCATGTCATAGAAGGACTCGCCAAAGCTATCCACGCGAGAGAGCGTTACCCCGCTGATCCACTGGTAGCCCGCCGACACCCTGGTACCGAGGCGAGGCACCTTTGCGTTGACTTTAGCTCCCGCAGAGTGACGTTCGGCAGTGCGGAACATCTCACGGAGCGGTCCAGCGGCAGCGCTCGAAGGAGTCAAGGCGCCCGCAAAGGCATAAAGCGCGGTAAGTTCGACGTCTTCGCTTAGTTTTTCTCGATACACAGCACGGGTGCCCCAACTGCTGGAAGAACCGCCGTCGTATGAAAATCCATTGGAATACACGTCTTGGAAAAAGTCTCCGGCAGGAAGATTGCTCCCACGCCCAAACACCGCTACATGGCTATTGTCTTCATGAAAGGCTGCAACCTGTAGCTTGCCGCGCGAGCCTATCTTGCGCTCCGCTGCAATCTCCTCGTGGAAACCGCTCTCCAGCACGGGGCGTCCGTTCCGGTACATCAGGACGGGAAACGCGTCCATCTCGTTCAACGCTGCTGCCAAGCCGTTTACAGCCTCTCCGTCAGCTGCCTCAAGTGGCTCCGGGCCCGTTGGCATGGACGCAAAAATCAGGGACGCGTGCCAATCGTCCCTAATTCGGACGTCGATTTGCATGCGCGGACGCAAGGAAGATGCCGGATGGCCAAGACCAACCAAAACATATTCTCCGCCGTACTTAAGGATTGCGCGGGTCCCAAAAACCATGGAACCGCCTTGGTCGATACGAACACCTCGGAACGTCGGACCGACAGCTCCGAGCTTCGACTCGCGAAGAACCAGCGCTGTGTGCGGGCCGGCACCGAGGGAGCCGGTGGGGAGCCAGACCGTGGCAATTCCACCAGCGGGGGAATCGGGGTCATAGCTCATAAGACCAGCAAGGAGCAGTCGACTCGTGGGACCCAGCCGCTGATCATAAGCAAATGCGGTTGCAGGACTGGCGGGGAGATTGGAGACCGACCCAGGCCTGCGAGCGCCGTCCATAAATTCCAGGCGGCCGCGCGCCGGCTCCAACGGCACAGAATCCGAACTCACAGCCGCTGCGCTAATAGGGTCTTCTTCAACCCATTGAAGAACCGGACGTACTGAGCTGGCGGAGCGAAGCACCCACTTCCAATCATCCGCTTCGCCGGCTGCGGCAGAAGGAGCGCGGCGCAATTGCTCCAGGGAAGCGAACACGGATTCCAGCTGTATGCGGACTATGGTCGTAAGATTGGCGCTGACGCGCACGTGTTTTTCGAGAGTGGGAAGGAAACCTGCAAGCGTTACTCGTACCGTATAAAATCCGGGTGCGAGCTTATCGTCGCGAAAAACTCCCTGTGTGTTGGTCAGATATCCAATAGCTGCGGAGGAAACGCCGGATTCCGGGATTACCTGTACACTCGCACCCAGTTGAGGCGTTCCAGAGGTGTCTCGTACGACTCCCGAGAGCATGCCTTGAACAGACTTCAACTGCGCCAACGCCGGATTCGCTCCCAGTAATGAGAACGTTGCGGCCAGGACGAGTGCCCCCATGACTCGGACCTGTCCTTTTATCACTGCTAACTACCTCCCTGGAACCTTGTTGGCTGCCGCCTTGGTCGGTTCCTGCGGCCCCCTGACCGTAAAGTCTGCTGTCTTGGAAATAGACTGATTGGAAATGCTGTCCGTGGCATTAATTTCGATCGAGTATTTGCCGGGCGCAAGTGTGGAAAGTGGCAACCACCTCTCGATGGTGACCTGGTCGCCCGTCTGCTTCATCTCTGCAGACGTTTCCTTGAATTGCATCACCTGTTCGGTGCCTTTCTTTACGGTGTATTGGAAGGTGGCGCTGGACTTGTGCGTCTTGTCGTCAGGCTTGAGGTTATAAACCTGGAGATAGATTCCCAAACGATCGGTCGTGGTGAAGTCGTTATCGAGTCGCGGCCGCACTTTGGTGGAGCCCAAAACGAATTGTCCCGTGCCAATCTGCTTGGCGGGAACGTGCTCGAGCTGATCCGCAAGAATAAGCGTGCTTGCATCCAGCTTCTCGTCCGCAAAACGCGGCACAGCCAGCCTGGTATTCACGACGCCTACGTTTCCGCTCTGAACGTCTTTGATGACGATGTCCAGGCGATAAAGGCCGGGACGAAGGGGCACGGCTTGCTGATAGATCGATTGCAGCTTGAGCGACTGCTGGAATAGCGAATCCGGAAAATCCTTGGACACAGGAACTTCGAAAGTTTGAACCACGCGTCCGGTCAACGTGGTGACGCGCATAAAAACGTTCATTGTGGCCGAATGGATGCCATCCTTCGCTTGAAAGTTGAGCTGCCCGTTGGACACCTGGATGGTGACGGGCACCAACACGGTGTCATTGGTCACCTTCATAAAATCCGTACGGTAAGTAAACTTGAGTTGATCGCGAACAATCCGCGCGGTCACGATCGCTTCCAGGTCCTTAAACTTGACCTCGGGAGGCTTCTGAATCTTTGCGTACAGGTCCAAGCGACTAAATTCATCCATGCTGGCGGGCGTGCCACCCATGGCTGTCGGAAGGTTGGTACCGTCGGAGCGCGTGAAGCGATCGGTCTTTGACGCCAAGCCCATGGATTCCATCAAGCTCAAGCCGGCCCCTGGCACGTGCAGCAGGGCGTCCTTTTCAGAAGGATCCATGGTCATGTGATACTCGCCCGAACCGCTCGGATCCACAAACTCAATGATGACGTTCTCGCCGATGCCCTCCAAATAGCGCCAGCGCCATGTTTCCCAAGGATATGTGGTCGTAGAGCCGCCGCCCTCTTCCATAGGCCGATCGTAGGTGCCGCCGGACGGGTGAGAATCAACTTCGTCTGCCGGGCCCCACATGATGTAAAGGCGTCCGCGGTCGGTCTTCCAGCCAGGAATACCGGAGGCGTAGTGCTCGTTGGCGTAGGCAATGCGGCGATAGTGCTCTTCTTTAAAGTCGTTCTCCGGAAGGTCGGGATTACTGCTGCGCCGCAGCCAGAACTGTTCGATGAACTGTTCGCGCTCCTCATTGGTATCAAGCTGAAGGAAAGCATTCCGCTCTTCGGGGGAGATGATGTAGATCACGTCCTCGTTGAGCCATTGCTTGTACTGGCTGTCGAGTTCCTTGAGCGTCTTGCGTGCCTTATCTTTCTGCACTTTCCGCTGCTCTTTGGTGAGCGTCTGAGGAGGCGGAGGGTTCGCAGGATCTTGCGCCTGTGGAACCTGTTGAGCTGGTAAACCTCGAATAAGGATGGCAAATGAGAATGCAGTAGCAATCAGGGCACGAATTACCCGCGGCATCGACACACCTCAACTTCTAGGACGACTGAATTCTACCCCTGGACAAGCGGCCCGTCAATCGAGGAATCTCCTGCATTTTGTGGGACTTGTCCCCCGATTGCGGTTAGACTCGCGAACGAATCGAAGGGTTGCCTGACAATTTTTGACCTGAACTTTAGGACAGGATTTCGCGGCAAAGACCGGATTTTGGACCACTACACACTAATTGGACCACTACACACTAAATAGTCCCCAGAACCGGAACCGAAGGCGAATTTCGCGGGGGCCTTTATTGAACCCGATGGTTGTGTACGTCCGAGCCCACCAAGGTGTCAAAGATCGCTAGGACGTGTCTGCGATATTCCACCATGCGAGTGAAGATGTCTCGCAGCTCCGGCTCACGCTCCGCTTCTTTGTGCCACTTAGCGAGAACTAATGCGGGCACTTCGATGTCTCGGCGAAGCCGCTCCGCGGAATGACCGCGAAGGAAGAGGCCATAGAAAAAGGCCGCTTCGCGCTGCGGAAAGTCGAAGTCGTGCACGACTTCCGAGGGAACGATTTGTGGCAAGGTCGCCATAGAGAAAAATGCAGTTTACCGAAAAGAATTCCCGCGTCAAGTAGTACGCGGGTTTTATTGACGCCACTTGTGCAACTCCCTGTCCCAAGGGGTGAAAGACCCCGCCAGCGCAACAGGTACGACAACTGGTCCATTAGGGGGGTTGCCAGCGGCTTCCGACCGCCGTAGGATGCTTAAAGACATGGCACGGTTACACAACGCGGCCCAGGGAGGAGTCTTCGGGCGGTTTGCCCGATTCGGACTCCTGCGAGGGTTACGCTCGCTCGAAATCGACCGGGAAGAGTTCCGGCGGCAACTCAAGAAAAAGCATGGGCTTGAGGTAGCGGACTTCCGCCATATGCACCGCGTGCCGGTGGCGCGCCTGGATGCCATCGCCAAATCTCTGATTCAGGATACGGAGCGGCTCGCGCTGCTTGAAGGAGCGGGCTTTGGCCTCGGAGGAATGATCACGATCATTCCGGATGCGGGGCTGCTCACCATTCTGACGCTGCGCCTCATCCAGAGACTTTGTCTGCTCTATGGGTTCGAGGAGCGCGGTCAAAGCGAACGGGTGGAGTTGTGGATGGCCGCCGCCGCCGCTACTGGCGTGGACTATGGCAAAGACCTCGCGGAAAAGCAGATCCTCGAGCGATTGGCTCCACGCATCGCGGAACGGCTGGCGCTTAAGCTGGGGCAGGAAACGGCCGAAAAATGGGTTGGCCGCTTGATTCCCTTGGCCAGTTCGGTGATCGGCGGCGCTCTGAACTATGCATTTGTACGAGCCTGGGGCGGGCGCGTGCAGCGCAACCTGCGGATGCGCCATGTTGCGGGCCGGCCAACTGTCGTGTCTACTTCTTCATCGCCTGCGGCATATACTACGGCACGGGCCTTACTCGTCTAAACTTCGCGTTCGTTTTGGCAGAGACTGAAATTCTTCTTCCATGCGAGGCCAATCCAAGCCTTCGACTCTTTGTTGCGGAAACCAGCGCCGCGCGCGAGAGACTCCCAAGAATCTTCTGTATGCGCGGTTGCCATCGTTTGTGGCGGTACTCTCCCTCTTGGCATTTTTATTTGCGCCTTCAGTCGCTCGTTGCCAGGACCCGGAAGAAATCAAGGGTACGCCAGCCGAGCCTGCGGACTCGCAACAGATTCGAGACCAAGTTGCGGCCGTGCAGAAACTGCGGCCCACGCTGCCGGACCGGGGCGCAGCGCTTTATTTCCTCGCCGTAGCGAAAGAACATTTAAGAGAGAGCCGCGAGGCGCTGGCGCTCTTGAAAGAATGTCTCGCATTGCAGGAGGGATTCGATCCTTCCGGCGATCCTTCCTTCCTGGAGTTTAAAGAAACTAAGGAATTGACGGCGCAAATCGAAAATGTGCACCGGGATTTTCCGGTCGTGGCGCAAGCGCACGAAGCAGTTCGGACCACGGAGAAAGACCTGGTTCCGGAAGGCCTGGCCTACGATGCACAGCGGAATGTTTTTTACCTCAGCAGCCTCAATCGCCGGAAGATCGTGGAAATTGGCCGAGACGGCAGGAGTTCCGATTTCATTCCAGCGGACCGCTATGGACTCTTGCCGGTCCTGGGTATTCGAATCAGTCCCAGCGACAACACGATATGGGCCGATTCCTTCACGGACAGCGGGCGAACGGAGCTCCTGCATTTTGATACTGCCGGAAAACTGCTGGGACGCTTCAAGCCGGAGGGTTCGGCGAAACACGGCTTCAATGATCTGGTCATCCGCAAGAACGGCGAGGTGATTACAACGGATAGCTTGGCAAACGCGGTGTTGCGGTTCGATCCCGCTGCACGCACTTTCGCGGCTCTCACCGTTCATCGCCCGCTCTTCTATCCCAACGGAATTGCGCTAAGCGACGACGATCACAGTTTGTACGTGGCGGACAGCCTGGGCGTGGTGAGAATAGACCTCGCAAATGGGGAAAGCCGCGACGTTGATCCGGGGCCGCGGAGCACGCTCGCAGGAATCGACGGTCTCTATTGGCACGATGGCAGTCTGATTGGCATTCAGAACGGAATCGGATCGCCTCGCGTCGCGGCATTTCGACTCTCCAGCGATGGCCTTCGCGTTACACGCACAACCGTCCTCGAGAATCGCAGCAATTTCTGTATCTTGCCAACGACAGGGGCGATTCGCGGGTCCGACTTTTTCTTTATTGCGAACAGCCAGATCGACAACATGAACAACGATAAAGTGATGGACGTGACGCGGCTGGAAGTGATTCGCATTGGCGTTCTGCGTCTGCCTTGACGTGGGAAAGACGCGCCAAGAACCGAGAGTGGAAATTGGCGCGATAGCGCCGTAGAGTAATAGCCAGCTCTTGCGGCGCGCCATTTGGCGCTGGGATGCTCATCCGTTTAGTTAGGGGGCAGACGTGCGAGGAAGACAAAAAGTCTTTGGCGGAATCACTCTCATTCTGTTGGCGCTCGGTCTGGCGCTGATTCCGCAACAGGCTTCTCAGGGGTCCGTGGGAAGTTGGAAGCAAGACATAAATCCCGAGCCGGTTCCCGCGTTTCACAACACAGCGCCAGCGGGACCTTTGCCGGCCACCTTGAGCCCTTCGCTCTTCACCGACCCAGTTGCACAGAATGCGTACAGCATCGCGGCCCGCATCAAGAAAATTCTCTACCAAGAGCCATGCTATTGCCACTGCGACCGCAGCCAGGGGCACGGCAGCCTGCTCGATTGTTATGTGAGCAAACACGCCGCAGTCTGCGAAATTTGCGAACGCGAAGATTTCTATGCGTATGAGCAGTCCCGAAAGGGAAAAAACGGCGCGCAGATCCGCGACGGTATTGAGCGGGGCGACTGGCAAGGCGTCGACGTAACGAAGTACGAAACGGCGTTGCCGGCCTCCGCAAAGTGATTCTTTCTGCCATTTAGGTTTTTGGTTTTGTCTCACGACCCGTTGTGCAGTCAGCTGACCGAAGCAATCTCCTACAATCTTGAAACCCGCGCGCGTGGCTCTCCGTCTGTCTCTTGGGCGGCGTGCGGGCAGGGGTGGTGCTGGAACGCTGCAAACTTTCATAGCTTTGGCATTGCAACCAAAAAAATCGGGGGAAGGCATGCGGAATCGTAAGTATCCGGTTGGGATTATTGTGATGGTAGTACTGATAGCCGCGATCTTGATGGCAGGCGCCGGACTGCGCGCATCGGCGAAGCCCTCCGGCGACGGGGGCTACTGGGGATTCGACACGGCAAACCTCGACAAGACGTGCAAACCCTGCGACGACTTCTACCAGTTCGCCATGGGCGGCTGGATGAAGGCCAATGCGATTCCGCCGGAGTATCCGACCTGGGGCTCGTTCTCGCAACTCTTGGATAAGAATCAACAGAACCTGCGGCAGATTCTGGAAGCGGCGGAGAAGCAGTCCGCCACGGCAGGCTCGAACGAACAAAAAATCGGTGATTTTTATGCAAGCTGCATGGACACGACGGCAATCGAAGCGGCAGGAACAAAACCTATTGACGCGGAACTCGCAAACATCGCACAGATGAAAAACGAAGCTGACTTACAGGCGGAAGCCGCGCGTCTGCACCAAGAAGGCGTGGGCGTGCTGTTCGGATTCAGGGCGAATCAGGATGCGAAAGACAGCTCCCAAGTCGTCGGCGCCGCGTGGCAAGGAGGGTTGGGACTGCCCGAGCGCGAATACTACCTGAAGCAGGACGACAAATCGAAGCAAGTGCGCGACGCCTACGTGAAGCACGTTGCAAAAATGTTTGAACTGCTGGGCGACTCCGCGGATACGGCCGCAGCGGAAGCAACCACAGTTCTTGGGATCGAAACATCTCTCGCAACTGCTTCCATGAAAAACACCGACCTGCGCGACCCCAACAAGACCTATCACAGGCTGAAGATGGCGGAATTGCAGGCCATGACTCCCGATTTCAGTTGGGAAGGCTACTTCAAGGCGCTCGGCCACACGGAATTGAAGGAAATTAATGTTGGCCAGCCGGATTTCTTTAAAGCGCTTGACGCGCAGCTCACCGCGACCTCAATTTCGGATTGGAAGATCTACTATAGGTGGCATCTGCTGAATTCGGCGGCTCCAGCACTTCCGGAGAAATTCGTCGACGAGCAATTTGAATTTCGCGGCAAGACACTGACTGGAGCGAAAGAGATTCAGCCGCGCTGGAAGCGCTGCACTCAGGCGACGGACCGCGCTCTAGGGGAAGCGCTTGGCCAGGTTTATGTGCAGAAGTATTTTCCGCCGGAAGCCAAGGCCCACGCCCTTGTGATGGTGCACAACCTGATCGCGGCTCTGCGCGACGATTTGCAGACGCTCTCTTGGATGAGCCCGGAGACGCGTGCGGAAGCAACCGCCAAACTCGAAGCGTTCGCCGTAAAGATCGGATACACCGACAAATGGCGCGACTATTCCGAATTGAAGATAGACCGCGTCTCGTTCATCGGGAATCAAAGGCGCGCGGCCGCTTTCGATTTTCAGCGGCGGCTCGCGAGAATCGGCAAACCCGTAGACCGCACGGAATGGGGTATGACGCCGCCTACGGTCAACGCTTACAACAACAGCAGCATGAATGAAATCGTTTTCCCTGCGGGAATCTTACAGCCTCCGTTCTATGATCCAAAAGCGGACGACGCCGTAAACTATGGCGGCATGGGCGCGGTCATCGGCCACGAGATTACCCACGGTTTCGACGATCAAGGGAGTCAGTATGACGGCCACGGCAATTTGAAGAATTGGTGGACGCCTGACGACTTGAAGAATTTCAAGGAACGCGCGGCGTGCGTCCAAACGCAGTTCGACGGCTACGTCGTCGACGGCGACTTACACGAAAATGGCAAGCTGGTTCTCGGCGAGAGTATCGCAGACCTCGGGGGCATCACCATCTCCTACGCGGCCTACGAGAAATCCCTGGAAGGCAAACCCCGTCCGCCGGACAAGGATGGCTTTACTCCCGAGCAGCGCTTTTTTCTTGGCTGGGTGCAGGTATGGGGCTCGAACAATCGTCCAGAGTATGAACGACTGATGGCTAATACCAATCCTCATCCGCTGGGACGTTTCCGCGGGAACGGCCCGCTCTCGAACATGGCGGAATTTGCCAAGGCCTTCGGCTGCAAAAAGGGCGACGCCATGGTGCGCGAGCAGGTCTGCAAAATCTGGTAGACTCGCTCGGCCCAAAGTGACGTCAAAACGCAAAGCAATTCTTCTGCTGTTCGGCAGTGCACTTCTTTCGCTGGCGATGTTTCCGATGGCGCCAACCGCCTCGGCGAAGTGGAAATATTTCCGAGCGGGAAATGCCGCCGACAGTACGGCCAGGCCGCGCGCCGGATTCGCACTCATGGGTGGCGGCGAGCAGGACCCTGCGCTGAAGTTCTTATGCGAACGCGCCAACGGCGGCGACTTCCTGATTCTTCGCGCCAACACCGAGGACGACTACGCCCAAAAAGTGAATGAAGAGATACGCGCCCTCTGCCCACTCAATTCCGCGGCGACCATCGTGTTTTCCGAACGCGATGACTCCGATGATCCAAAGTTGCTCGAACGCATCGGCCAAGCGGAGGCCATCTTTATCGCGGGCGGCGACCAATCAAACTACGTGCGCTTCTGGCAGGACACTCCCGTCGAAGACGCGCTGAATCGGCACATCGCAGCCGGAAAACCCATCGGTGGCTCCAGCGCCGGACTGGCGGTGCTCGGCGAATTTTCGTTTTCTTCGATGATTGACACCATCCATTCCCCCGCCGCACTTGCCGATCCTTACGGCAACAAGGTGACGCTCTCGCGAGATTTTCTGCGTATTCCCCTACTCACCGGCATCATCACGGATACGCATTTCGCTAAGCGCGACCGCATGGGCCGGCTGCTCGTGTTCCTGGCGCGTATTTTGCAGGATGGGTGGGCTGCGCAGGTGCGCGCCATTGCCATCGAGCAGGACGCCGCAGTTCTTCTAGAACCGGACGGCCAAGCGAAAGTCATCGGCTCTGGAGCGGCCTATTTTCTCGAAGAGAAAAACTCGCCGGCGGTTTGCCAAAGGAAAGTTCCGCTCAGCTTCAGTGGAATAACAGTTCACCGCTCGCCATCCGGTGTTTTTTTTAACGTGAAGGATTGGCAGGGAACCGGCGGGGATGACTATCAACTCTCAGCCGTAAACGGAGTGGTAAAGGCGCTCGGTTC
>DATEWL010000064.1:0-2635 GCA_035258025.1 Candidatus Acidiferrum sp.
AAATTGTTTATTTACATTATTTTACATGCCTACAAGGCGTCTCACATGACTCGGAAAAGTACTAGTTGGGACCATTTACACCGCTGAGAAACCCGCCAAGATGCCCCGTGAGCCCGACGATAGCCACAGCGACAGCTTCCAGTCCAAGGCGAAAGACTGGGTGACTCCCCTGAAATTTACCGCGTGACCGCGCATGCAAACCCCATGCAACCCAGATGAGGATCGCCGAGGTGCAACCCAGAACCAAATGCATGAGCAGAATGCCTTTGAGTTTTTGGCCCTCAAGCTGAAACTGCCAGGCGAGGAGCCCGGTGGCGACCACCGGCACTACGGAAATCGCCGCGCCTAAGAAGTTGTAATAAGCCACTTCCGCAAGGGCCCGCCACTTGGTCCTCTGCGCAAGAAAATCGAAGATCACGCCGGCTATGAACAGCGCGATCGGAAAATGAATCAGGACAACGTGTTGCGCGTGCTTCGCAAGCAATGCCGCTCGGACGTCAAAGGGGTTCAAGTTCCATCCTCCGTTTGGCGGCGATCACTGGACGACAACTTTTCCGGTCATCTTCGGATGGATCGAGCAGAAGTAGGGATACTCGCCGGGTTTCGTGAATGTGTACGAAAACTTCTCGTCGGTATCGAGCACTTTAGATTTGAACACTTTTTCCGTGCTGACAACGGTGTGCGGGATGTCATCGCGATTGATCCACGTAACGGTTGTTCCCACGGGCACCGTGACGGCCGCGGGACCAAACGAGAAATTATCAATTTTCACTTCGGCCGTGGAGGCAGGCTTTTCCTGCGCGCTCGTTACGAACCCGTTCTGCTCCAAGACGACTCCGCTGAAACTCAGCACTGCGGTCGCTATCACGCTTGCAATGAACACACTTCTCCTCATGACTTATCTCCCTCTTTTCGGATTTTGAGAATCTACTTCCCGGTTTGTCCGCGCTTTCTCTTTTGGATCACGCTAACGACGAGTCCACAACCGCCAGGGCATGCTGGCCGGCCACGTAATTCACATCCGTGATGCCCAAAACGCCGCGCAACTGCTCGGCCGGGACTTTCATCGGTCCCGGCGAAGGCGCCTCGCCCGGCTTGGGCTGCGGAAACGCCGTTGAGCAGGCAGTGTGAAACGTAACGTTGCCCTCCACCTTTTGCATGGTTTGATGAATGTGCCCGTTGAGAACGGTCACGGAGCCAAACTTCTTCAAGTACGCGAGAGCCTGGGCACTGTCCTCAGTGCCCCATCCCCATTCCGGATATACGGTCCAGAGCGGAATGTGCGCGAAGACGATAATCGGCGTGCTGGACTTCAGATGCTTTACATCCTTTTCCAGCCACTCGAGTTGCTCGTTCCCCAGCGTGCCAAGCCCGCCCGCTTTCAAGTTCATCACGTTGACCAAGCCCACGAAATGCACGCCTTTCTTCTCAAAGCTGTACCAGCCCCCCGGCTGAGCCACCTTGCCGAAGCGCTCGTGATATTGCTTGCCGTCGTCATTCAGAACATCGTGCTCGCCGGGGACGTAGAAGACATCCTTCGCCGAGGCACTCTTCAGAATCTGTTCGACGCTATCGAATTCCTCCGGCTTCGAGAGATGGCTGATGTCCCCCGTGTGTAGCAAAAATTCCGGCGGTGCAGACAGCGCGTTGATCTTATCGACTGCGGCCTGCAAGGTCGCCGCAACATCCGGATTCGCCGGCTTGTTGAAACCCATGTGGCTGTCGCTGATCTGCACGAAGCTCAACTCTCCCTTCATGTTCTGCGGGTTCATCTCCGCAAGACGGCTCATGCTGTAGGATTTCAGAACACCGCCCTGCATGACGCAGAAAGCGCCCGTTCCCGCCCAGGCCATGCACTTCAAAAAGCCGCGGCGATCAACTCCATCGTTGTTGTGATCGTGCAAAATCTCGTCTTTTGTCTTGTGTGCCATCTTTCTTTCTCCTGGAGACACGTCTCCTCAATGCATACACTCGTATGCGTCTCCCGCTGCTGCGCATATTTGGCAGGAGCGGCGCGGGGCAGAGAGAGCCAGGGTTCCCGCGCCGCCATGGGACGTGTTTCATTTGTGCAGACCGCGGTGGGCCGCGCCTTATTCCAATTTTCCGCGCTCACCCTGCTAAAATTAGTTCGTCCTAATTATTAGATAATTTGGAATAAAATCGACGGCTAGGCGGTTTTCATTCATGAGTACGACGGGCCAGGGGAAAGGTTGGGACGTGTTGGATTCGCAGGACCGGGCTCGCTTCGAGCAGCTCGTGTTGCCTCATCTGGATGCTGCATTCAATCTTTCGCGTTGGCTGCTGAGAAACCGCTCCGACGCCGAAGATGTCGCACAGGAAGCTCTGCTGCGAGCTTTTCGCTTTTTTCGCGGCTTCAACGGCGGAGACGCCCGGGCGTGGCTTCTGCAGATTGTCCGGAATACGTGTTATACGTGGCTGGAGAAAAATCGCCAAGTGGAGCTCATGACAGAATTCGACGAAGACCTGCACCAACAATCCGCTGCGAACCCGGAAACTCTGGCTATCGCGGGCGACAATCGCGAGCGGCTCGCCCGCGCTCTCGAAACACTTCCCGTACGTTTCCGGGAAGTGATCATATTACGCGAGCTCGAAGGCTGTTCGTATAAAGAGATCG
>DATEWL010000065.1:0-2057 GCA_035258025.1 Candidatus Acidiferrum sp.
CTTCGCATCCTTTGCGGTTTCAAGGGCCACAACTCCACCGCTGTTGTAGTTCTTCTCTGCGCCCGGGCTGTTCGGGCAATGCACGATGAGCCGCAAACGGCTTCCCTTCGCGATCCGCCTGGAGAAAAATGTAAAATTGTCGAAGACGTACTTCTCGGTTTTACCGGGAGTGACAAGCTTTTCTTGCCGCAGCGATTCGCGATAACGCGCGCGCATGGTTGCCCCGGTCAGATAAACAGAATCGCCGCTGGGCAATATCTCGTACACAGCTGCTTCCAGATCCGTGTCAGGCACATCCATCGCCAGCCACACGCTCAATTTCAAGAAGCCAGTTATCTCGGTGGCCTCGCCAAAGAGTTCGCTGTGATATATCGCCCCGTTTCCGTAAGTGTTCAACACCGCCCGCTGCGAGGTTAGGCCAGCCGGATCGTCGTCGAGTTCCGCATCCCCCGGCCGAGTATCTAGCGGATCGTACGTCCATTTATCTATGCTTGTACCTGCAGCGGGCTTCTCCGCGAGAACCCCGGACTGAAACACGCTATCGGCTTTTCCGTTCGAATCAAGATAGAGCGTGCGCTTCTCGTTCGAGATGCTTTCCAAACTGTCGGCGTACTTCCAATTCTCCGCGCCGGCTCCCACAACGTAGTACGCCACGCGCTTCTTCAGAAACTCGGGCTTCTTGCCGCTCTTCATCGTCCAGCCGTACCACTCGCTGTGCAACTTGTTCAAATCCAAAACGCTGGCTTCGCCGAACTTCAGACCGGCGACTTCGCGCCGAGGAGTCCTTGTCCCTGCGTGATCCCACGGGCCAATAATTAAATAATGATTTTGTTTTGCCTCTGCGGTCCCGTACTCCATGTCGCGCTTGTAGTACGTAAAGGCGCCGGGCTGATCGCCATCGTAATGGCCGGTGATCGTCAGGATCGGAAACTGGATGCGCTTGTATTCTTCCGGAGTCGGCACCATCGCGTCGTAGTAAGCGTCCGGAATTGGATGCTGCACCCACTTCTGAAAGACGGCGGATGGATTCCCCGCGACGTGATCGAATTCTTTAAACGCCAAATGCCCATCGTAGTATTCACGAGACTTCGCTCCCCAAAAAGCAGCGGCGCCAAAGAGGTTTGCGTTGCTGGTGACTCCGCTGGTAAACGTGAGCCATTGCTCGACGTACGTCGCGAAAATATTGTACTGAAACGGGAAATCGACTCCGGGATGGGCCGCAGCAGCGGGGACAATGGTTGCGAGATGGGGCGGAAACTCTTTGAGGACCGTCCATTGATCAAATCCAGCATAAGAGCCGCCCCACATCGTCACTTTCCCATTGCAATACGATTGCTTCGCGAGCCACTCAACGATGTCATAGCCGTCTTTTCCTTCATTCACGAACGGCTCGAAGGCTCCGCCGGAATTGCCGCGGCCGCGCACATCCACTAGCGCGTAAACATAGCCATGCTGTGCAAAATACATCGCGCGGTCCGTGTAGCTGTCGCCGATGTACGGAGTGAAAGTGAAAATAACAGGCAGTGGATCCTTTTGCGCGTGAGGCTGAAACACCGTCGCGTTGAGCGTTACGCCATCGCGCATCGGTATTTTCACTGCCCAGCGCATGTCGGGAATAGGAGTTACGGGTGCGGCAGCCTCTTGAGCAAAACTTCGATTGGCTGTCATGCACAAGCAGAATGTTGCAGCCAGAATCATTCGATGCACAATCTGATTTCGTCTCATCCAATCATCCCCCGCCGGAGCTCCGGCCATCCATTTCGAGCACGATCGTTCGAGCACACGCATAGTATCGCGTCAGGCAAGGAAAACCTACAGGGAGAAACAAATGTTTCAATGCAAAAAAGCTGCTAGCGATTTACGAAGGCGCTTTTGCTGGTGCTGCCGCCACCCGTTTTCGAATCCTGAGCCGCAGCACTTTTCTTTGGTTCGCTTCCAATACTTCGAAGCGGTAGCCTTCCAGATCGACTTTGTCGCCGGGCGCGGGCACTTTGCCTGAAACATGGCTGAGCAATCCTGCAATTGTTGTAACCGTCTCATCCGCGTCTTTGCCGAAG
>DATEWL010000066.1:0-3192 GCA_035258025.1 Candidatus Acidiferrum sp.
TAAAAAGGACCAGGAAACATGCGATAGCTCGAAGGAAAGAGCGACGGCCGGCGAATGCAGATACCTTCATGAAACTGTCTCCTATGGTGGCAGGACGCGTCGTGCGCGTTGGGTCTGAGTCTATCTCAATTAGCACGGCGATCCGCACACGGCGCCCCTACAGCATACAAGATTCAACGTCCGGTAAGATTTGTTGGCTGGTTTGGGACAGGCTTAGCCTGCTTCTTATTCCAATTACACGAATGCAGAAATTCCGGTGATCTTCTCTCCGATGATCAGCTTGTGAATATCGTTCGTTCCTTCGTACGTGTAAACGCTCTCAAGGTTGTTCATGTGCCGCATGATGCAGTAATCGTCGACGATGCCGTTCGCGCCGAGGATATCGCGCGCCTTCCGCGCGGTCTCGAGAGCAATGGCCACATTGTTCATCTTCAGCATCGAGATGTGCGAGAAATCGACTTTGCCTCTGTCCTTCAGCCTCCCGACGTGCAACGCCAGCAATTGTCCCTTCACAATCTCCGTGATCATCCACGCCAACTTTTCCTGAACGAGCTGGTGCGAAGCGATGGGCTTGTTCGCAAACTGCTTCCTCGTCTTTGCGTACTGCAGCGCCGTATCGTAGCAAGCCATCGCCGCGCCGAGCGCTCCCCATCCAATTCCATAGCGCGCTTGATTCAAACAGCCCAGCGGGCCTTTCAGCCCCACCACATTCGGCAGCAAATTTTCTTCCGGGATTTCGCAATCGGTGAACGCCAACCCGGAAGTCACCGACGCCCGCAGCGACCACTTTCCGTGCACATCCCACGCTTTGAATCCCGGTGTGCCCTTTTCCACTAGGAATCCGCGGATTTTTTCATCTTCACACTTGGCCCAGACCACCGCGACGTCCGCAATCGAGCCGCTGGTGATCCACATCTTCTCGCCGTTTAATACGTAGCTCGCGCCTTTTTTCACCGCGCGTGTAAGCATCCCGCCGGGGTTCGAGCCAAACTGCGGTTCCGTCAATCCAAAGCAGCCGATGGCCGTGCCTTGCTGCAGCAGCGGCAACCACTTTTCTTTTTGCTTGTCGCTTCCGTACGCGTGAATGGGATACATCACCAGCGCGCTTTGCACGGAGACGAAACTCCGCAATCCAGAATCGCCGCGCTCCAACTCTTGCGTCACGAGGCCATAGGCGACATTGGACATCCCCGCGCAGCCATACCCCTGCAAATTCGCTCCGAAAAATCCCAGTTCCCCGAGTTGCGGAACAAGGTGTTTCGGAAACGTTCCTTCGCGGCTGTGTGTTTCGATGATGGGAATAATTTCGTTATCGACGAATCGCCGCGCCGTCTGCCGGACGAGTTTTTCTTCGTCGTTCAGCTGCGAATCAAAATCGATGAAATCGACACCGGCAAATCCAGCCATTCATTCCTCTTTCCGAGCCACGGCGATTGCGCGCGTGATTGTAGCAAGGCTTTTCTGGCTCCAGCAATCATACCGGAGTTCGACGAGGCAGGTCGCTTCGCGAAGCGGTGGCTGACCCGGCTTGCACCACTATGGCACACGCGGCTGTTGGAGGCTCAATTCAGGAAATACCTTCGGCGTTCGCCGCGGACTAACGTATTGAAAGCAAGCGAGTTGTCTCACAAAGATCCATCGAGATTCGGTGCCAGATGTGCACGCCTTTGTTGGGGGAGGGAGATGTGTCCACGAAGGAAGGGACAGCCATGCTTAAGGTGCGCCGAGCCAGCCTCGCGTGCTGCGGAATTTTCGCCGCGTTTCTCCTCACCGGCCACCAGATATGGGCGCAGGCTCCGCCAGCGGTTCAACCCTGCCAAGCTCAACAAGCTCCTCAAACGCAGCAAACAGAGCAGGCGCAGCAAACAGAGCAGACCCCTGAGACGCAGCAACCAGCTCCGAAGACGGCAGCGCCTCATACCTCGCCGGCTCCACAGAATGATCTCACACAGGTGAGTATCGAGAATTTGATGAACATGGAAGTGACTTCTGCTTCAAAGAAAGAACAGAAGCTATCGCAAGTGGCGGCCGCGGTTTTCGTCATCACCCAGGAAGATATCCGAAGTTCCGGAGCGGACGGTTTTCCTGGGAGGCGAGAAGGCCGGCGCTATTGCCATCATCTCGGACCTCGGGGCTCTGCAGGCGAAAATCAGGCAATACACGGAGATTTCCGTCGTGGTCATTCTGATTTCCATCCTGGTCACTTACATAGTTTCTTCAAGACTTCTGCGGCTCATCACGGAACCCATTCTGCATCTGGCACAGATTGCAACCAGAGTCACAACGAACGAGGACTACGCTGTTCGTGCCATCCCGCGGGGTGAAGATGAAGTGGGGGCGCTCATCGGCTCCTTCAATCAGATGTTGGAGAGAATCCAAGAACGTGACGCGGCGCTGCAGGGTGCAAAAAGCGAGCTTGAACTTCGCGTACAGGCCCGCACCGAAGAACTCCAATTGGAGGTCGCCGAACGCAAACAAGCCGAGGAGGAGATGCGCCGGGCAAGGGACCTGGCGGAAAAAGCCAGCAAGGCAAAGAGCGAATTTCTAGCCAACATGAGCCACGAAATTCGCACACCGCTGAACGGCGTCATGGGAATGACGGATCTGGCGCTCGATACAGAACTCACGCCGGAGCAGCGCGAGTATCTGGAGACGGTGAAAATGTCGGGAGATTCCCTGCTCACGGTCATCAACGACATTCTCGACTTCTCGAAGATTGAGGCGGGAAAGATCGACCTGGAAGCTATCGATTTCAATTGGCGAGAGAGCCTGGAAAGCACGCTAAAAACTCTGGCGTTGCGGGCGGACGAAAAGGGGCTGAAGTTGTTATGCGAAGTGGCGCCCGAAGTGCCGGAGGTCGTGCGTGGCGATTCCAGCCGTCTGCGCCAGATAGTGATCAACCTGGTGGGCAACGCGATCAAGTTCACGGACGTCGGCGAGGTCACGGTAAGAGTCCAACTCGAGTCCAGAGAGGGCTCCGAATGTATCTGTCGGTTTACTGTGGCGGACACCGGAATTGGAATTCCCCAGGACAAGAGCGAATCCATTTTTGATCCATTCTCACAGGCGGATACCTCGACGACGCGAAAGTAAGGGGGAACCGGACTTGGACTGACCATTTCCACGCGTCTGGTGCGAATGATGGGCGGCAAGATTTGGGTGGAGAGCGAAATGGGGCGGGGAAGCCAGTTT
>DATEWL010000067.1:0-2903 GCA_035258025.1 Candidatus Acidiferrum sp.
TCATTGCCGAGTCGCAGAATTTTGCCCGCGACCTCATCAACGAGCCCTCAAACAAGCTCACACCGAAGATACTCGCGGAAAAAGCCGAAGCCATGGCCAAACAAGCCGGCCTCGCCGTGGAAATTCTCGACGAGAAGAAAATCGCTGACCTAAAAATGGGCGCGCTGCTCAGCGTTTCACAGGGTGGGCCAGAACCGCCTCGCGTCATGGTCGTCACCTACACGCCCGCGAATCCCAAGCCCGGCGCGCCTGTCATCGGCCTCATCGGAAAAGCCGTTACGTTTGACACCGGAGGCATTTCCATCAAACCCGCGGATGGCATGGAAAAAATGAAGTACGACATGGCCGGCGGCGCCACCATGCTTGGCGTCATGCGTGCCCTCGCTGCGCTCAAGCCGAATGTCAAAGTTATTTGCGTCGTGCCTTCCACGGAAAACATGCCCGGCGGCACGGCGCAAAAGCCCGGCGATATTCAAACCGCAATGTCTGGCAAGACCATCGAAGTTTTGAACACGGACGCCGAAGGCCGATTAATTCTCGCCGACGGCATTCACTACGCCAAACAGCTCGGGGCTACGCACCTGATTGATGCTGCCACGCTTACCGGTGCCATCGTCGTCGCTCTCGCCAATGTGAATGTCGGCGTCTTTGGCTCCGATCAGCCCTTCACCGACAAGCTGCTCGCCAGCTCCAAAGTGGCCGGGGAAAAAATGTGGCAGATGCCGATCGACGACGACTATCGCGAATTCATCAAGGGCACAGTGGCCGACATTCAAAATATCGGCAGCGGGAAAGGCGGCGGCGCCATCACTGGGGCCATGTTCATCAAGGAATTCACTGGCGACTCGCCGTGGATCCACCTCGATATCGCCGGAACCGCCTGGAACGACGACGCCAAACCCTGGCTTGCCAAAGGCCCCACCAGTGTCGCGCTTCGTACGATGGTCCATCTGGTGATGTCCTACTAATCTCCTTCTTCGTTTTGTTTTTCCATGCAGGGCGCAGCATGCTGCGCCCCTGCAAGGCGGGCATGGCGTATCTGCCCTACATTTTCTCCGGCGCTTCGATTCCTAGAAGTGACAGCGTCTCGACCAGGCGCGCTTCTACCAGTTCCGTCAGACGCAATAGGAACGCGCGCTTTTGTTCGTCCGGTTCCGTCAAGATGTGATGCTTGTGGTAGAAATTGTTGAACTCTTGCGCCAATTGAAATGCATACTTTGCGACGAAGGCAGGTTCTTGCGCGCCGATGGCTGCTCCTACGGCATGGTCCAGCGAACCCACACTTAACAATAATCCCCACAATCCGTTTCCTTCCGCCCCTCCGAGTAACGCGGTCGCAGTTTCCTGTGTGACCGCGACGCTTGTCGCGCCGGCTTCTACGCCTTTGCGGCGTATTCCACGAATCCGCACGACGGCATACTGGCAATACGGCCCAGTCTCGCCTTCAAAACTGAGCGCATCTTTGAAGTCGAACGCGATGATCGCGTTACGTGTGAACTTCAGCAGGAAAAACCGCAGCGCACCCACAGCAATCGCGTGTGCGGTCTGGTTTCGCTCTGGCTCGCTCATTTGCGCATGGCGCTGCTGCACTTCGGCGAGGGTTGCTGCTTCCAGTTTGTCGAGCAGGTCATCGGCTTTGACGCCAAATCCCTTGCGGCCGCTGACCTCGACATAGGGTTTTTTCGCTTCTTCTGGCGTCAGCTCATATCCCATCTCCGCGGCGCAGCGCGGCGTCAGCGCAACAATCTCGTACGACAAGTGAATCGATTTCTGCGCGGCCTGAGCGTGTCCGAGACGGCGCAGTCCCTCCGCAACGACGTCCTGCAAGTACGATTGCCGCGCATCAATCACGTTGTAAACGATCGATGCGGGCTCGCCAAAATGCGGGGCTCCGGGCTCGTTTTTTCCGCTCGTCGTAGCCCAAACCGTTTCGCCTTCAGGGACGTTGGGCCATTTCCGGTAATGAAAATCCTTCCCGAGCAATCCAAATTTCCAAAGCTGATACGCGATATCTTTTCCGACGTACGTCACCGTGCCATTCGACCGCACAATAATTTTGTCCTGCGCGTTCTCTTCGTCTTCGTTCTTCTCCACGCCCTCTGCGTCCGCCGTTCTGGTTCCTGCTTTTTCCTCTTTCCAAGGCATAATCCAGCAGCCTGCCATTTTTCCGGTCGTGGCCAACTGAATCGCGCCGGAGGCCTTCAGTTTCTCGAACGCGGCATCCCAAAACTTCAAATGCAGGATTTCGCTTTCGCGCGCGAGCAGTTCATAGAAGATTCCTAGCCGCGCCATCGTTCGCAGATGCAGACTGACAATCGCATCCGCGACGACTTGCGCAACTTCGGCTTCTTCGCCGCGGTCTTCCTCGATTGCTTTCAGAGTTCGGCCGCGCAAAGTTGCCGCGCGCGCTTTGCCCTCTTCAAAAAAGTGCGTGGCCTTTGCGTAGAGATCCCAGCAGTAATAGTCGAAGCGCGGCTCCATGGCGAACATCTTGACGCTCACGGGAGTGCGGCGCTCCATATCCAGGAAGCCAATCACGACATCCGCAACTTGCACGCCGGTGTTGTCGATGTAGTTCTGGACCTGCACGGCATGCCCTGCATGTCGCAGCACTCGCGCCATGGTGTCGCCCAGCACGGCGTTTCTTACATGACCGATGTGTGCGGCCTTGTTGGGATTGATGCTCGTGTGCTCGACAATAATTTTCCCGGGCGCTTTGCCAGACTTTTCTTTCTGACCTTCTCCGCGCTGTTCTTTCCAAGCCCGTTCCCAGAACGCGGCGCGATCGAAATAGGCGTTGAGGTACCCGGCACCGGCGACTTCCACACGAGCGATGCCTTCGACTTTGCCAAGCCCATTGGCGATTTCTTGCGCGATGATGCGCGGAGCTTTTTTCAGGCGTT
>DATEWL010000068.1:0-3031 GCA_035258025.1 Candidatus Acidiferrum sp.
CTGCGCTTGAGGCGGCGTTTTCGTTGATTCGCGAAGCGCGGGAATGGCTGCGCGGCGGCGGCGAGTTGGGATTTGGCGGGCTGGCCGATCCGCAAGAGTGGCTCGAAAAAATCGAAGGGCCGGGAATCGTTCTCGAAGCTAGGGAAATTCTAGCCGCTGCGTCGCTGCTCGAGACTGCTGGATGGTTGCGCGGACAATTTCGGGAAGATGTGCCGAAATTCCCTTTGTTGGCTGCCCGCGTAGCTTCGTTGGCGGACTTTCGAGAAACATTGACGGCGATCCGGCGATGCCTGTTACCAAATGAAGAGATTAGCGACGACGCGTCGTCGGTGCTGCGGCGCATCCGAGCGAGCATCACGCAGACGCGGGAATCGATTCAGAAAACGCTCAAGCAAATCCTGCGGTCTCGCAACGCGGAGCCCGGCGAAGACTACGTCACGCTCCGTAATGAAAGATTCGTGATTCCGGTGCGCGCGGAAAACCGGCGCAGCGTCCCGGGAATTGTGCATGGCGCGAGTGGAACCGGGCAGACGGTTTTTCTCGAGCCGCTTGAAACGGTAGAAGCGAACAACGAACTCACGCAACTTGTAGAGGAAGAAGCAGCGGAGATTTTGAGAATTTTGCACGAACTGACCGAGCGCCTGCAGACAATTCGAGAACCATTGCTCGCTGCAGCGGAGACCATCGCGGAACTTGACGGCGTTTTCGCTCGCGGGCGCTTCGCGCGCGATTTCGATGCGGCCATGCCGGAATTTTCAGAGGCTGGCGAATTGCGTTTGGTGGATGCGCGGCATCCTGTGCTCGAAGACAAGTTGCGACGGCAAGAACGCAGAGTCGTACCGATGACGCTTGCGCTCGGCGGCGCGGAAAAGGTTTTGGTCATCAGCGGGCCGAACACCGGCGGAAAGACCGTGGCTCTGAAAACGACGGGGCTTGCGGCGCTCTCTGCGCAATCCGGGATTCCCGTGGCGGCACAGCGTGCGGTGCTGCCGATTTTTGACCGCGTGCTGGTGGACATAGGCGACGAGCAGTCCATTGCAGCCGACCTCTCGACGTTTTCGGCGCACATGCTGAATTTGAAGACCATGCTGGAATTGGCGACGCCGCAGTCGCTGGCTCTCGTCGATGAAATGGGCACAGGAACTGCGCCGGAAGAAGGCGCGGCGCTAGCCGTAGCGCTGCTCGACGAGTTTCGCGCCAAGAATTGCATCGTGCTTGCGACAACGCATCACGACCGGTTGAAGACCTACGCTTCGACGACGCCCGGCGTGGTAAACGCCGCGGTGGAATTTGACGATGTGAACCTACGGCCGACTTACCGGCTGATGGTTGGAGTGCCGGGCGGCTCGAGCGGAATCGCCATCGCGCAGCGGCTGGGCATTGCGACCTCCATTATCGAAAGGGCGCGGTCATTGCTGACGCCGGAATCGCGCGAAGCCGCCGACTTGATCGCGTATCTGCATCGCAGCCGCGATGAACTCGACCGGATGCAGCAACAAATGGCGGCGGAACGCCACGCGCTCGAAGAAGAACGCAAGAAATTGCGGACCGAATGGGTCGATCGGCAGCAGAAACGCATCAAGGAACTCGAAACGCAATTCGCCGAGATGCAGAAACGCTTCGATGAAAACGTTGCGCGCGTAATCGAAGCCGTGAAAGAACGCGAACTTCGCGCCTCGCTCGAAAAGACGGCGCGGCGCAAAGGCCAGGATGTTCGCAGCGAAGCCCGCGACGAACTTAATGCCGCTCTCGTGCAGACCATCTCCGATTCGCAAGCGGATTTGGGCTCAGCCTCCGCGGGCCAGGAACCGATTCGTCCGGACACGTTGCAGCCCGGGGCCAGAATTCGCGTCCGCGGCTTCAGCAAGCCCGTCATTTTCCGCCGGTTGGATGGTTCGTCCGCCGAAATCGAAGCCGGCCCGCTGCGCATGAAAGTTGCCGTCGATGAAATTATCGGAGTCGAGGGAGTGAAAGCATTGCAATCAGTACCAGCGGCGTCGCGAAATGTCACCGTTACATCGCAGCCTGGCGAAGGCACGGCTTCGGGCGAAATAAATGTCATCGGCATGCGCGTGGAAGAGGCGACGGAACGCGTCGACAAATATCTCGATGAAGCGGCCTTAGCCAATCAAACGCGCGTGCGCATCATTCACGGCCACGGAACCGGCGCACTGCGCAAAGGTCTCGGCGAATTCCTCAAGTCACATCCGCTCGTTCAGCGCACCTCCTTTGAAACGGAAGAGCACGGCGGCAAAGCGATCACCGTTGTAGAATTGCGATCCTAGGAGCCATGGCAGAGGCAGGATCATTTGCGGAGCGGGTGAAGCAGCAGGCGGACATTGTTCGCGTGGTGGGCGAATATGTGCGCCTGAAAAAGACCGGGAAGGATTTCTCGGGACTTTGTCCGTTTCATCAAGAAAAAACTCCTTCGTTTACGGTGTCTCCTCTGAAGCAGATTTTTTATTGTTTTGGGTGCGGCAAAGGCGGCGATGTTTTTAATTTTGTAATGGACTTGGAGAAGTCCACGTTTCCGGAGGCGGTGCGAACCGTTGCAGAGAAGTGCGGGATTGCGATTCCACGGCCTAGGGAGCGGTCGCCGGTGGAACGGCAAGAAAATCAGCAGCGGTCGGCGCTTGTTGAGATGCATCGCGAGGCGCAGACTTTCTTTACTAAACAGATTTCCGGGACGCTCGAAGGCAAGGCGGCGCGGGCTTACCTCGAGGATCGCGGGCTCGACAGCAAGGCGATTGACCGGTTCGGAATCGGGTATGCGCCGAGCGACGGAGACGCCCTTCTGCGTGTGTTGAAGCAGAAATATCCGGAGAAATTGCTGGTGGAATCCGGATTGATTTCGCGCGGCGAACAGGGTGGAAGAATGTTCGACCGGTTCCGGCGGCGTATCACCTTTCCCATTGCGAACGACTCAGGAAAGATTGTAGCGTTCGGCGCGCGGGCGCTAGGCGATGATCAGCCGAAATATTTGAATTCGCCCGAGACGCCGATCTACTCGAAAAGCAACGTGCTGTATCAC
>DATEWL010000069.1:0-11338 GCA_035258025.1 Candidatus Acidiferrum sp.
ACGAGTCACCAGACATCTGACTTTGCGGCGATTACCGCTCTCCGGTGGTTGCGTTCATCGAGATCTGCCCTGGATCTCAGGCTTTATTGGCTTTGGCCTGGATGGCTTCGTTGCGGACGCGGTCGCATTCGGAGTTGAGAGACTTGGCGAGCCATTGGTCGGGTTCTTGGTCAGCGTGGTAGGAGCGAGCGTGCTCGGCGACGCGCTGCATGACTACCGATTTGGCCTTCTCGGAGACTGCACCGGATTCGAAGAAGCGGGCGACGGAGGAGCGGAGGAGTTCGGCGTTGTTCTGGCAGAGAGCAGCCATGGCGGGGGCATCGTTCTTATCAACGGCGAGGCGCAAAAGGGCGTCGCGGTTGGTCATGGACGCGGCCTGCCGGGAAGTTAGCGTGAACCATTCCTGGAGAGCGGAAACGGCGCGAAACGTTTTCGAGTTTATTTTCCAGGGCATGGTGGCCCAAAACACGGTGACGCTGTTGGTGAGGCTGTCGACGCACATGCGATCTTCCGCATTCGCGGTGGGCTTCTTCAACCACAAGACAGTTCCGTCGTCGGTTTCTTCGACGTCAACGAAACCGTTTGTGCGAGCTACGTCTTGAAATGCTTTGAGTTTCTCCATGGCAATTCCAGTCTACGCTGATTCGCGTGAGCGACTGGTTAAATTGCAAGAGTATTTGCGCGGCCAACACGGAAAAGACAGGGTACTCAGGACTGTGCCATTTTGGAATTTTCGTAGAGTGAGTGCGAGCTGCGTGGCCTGGTGTCGTTGAACCTCCGTGATTGGCGTGCGGATAGACTAACGTCAGTTTGAGAGCGGATAGCCCGCGATTCGTTCTAGGATAGCGATCGGGGATTTTCCCGGCTCGACCATAGCTTGACGCGCGATGAGAAACGTCTGCTCGAGGGCGTATTGCCCTTCGAGAACCGCGTGGCTCACGCAATCCGTAAAAACAATCCAACTGGAACCTGGAGGAAATTCCCAACGTTGTTGGGGGCAGGTTTCGCGGAAGCTCGTGTCTTCCTTCATGGCGTTGTGGCAGCGGTGCATGAAGTTGTCGTAGGGGGAACGGAGTGCGCCGGGAATACGCAAGGCGCTGGCAAGGCCGCGCACGCTCCGAGCGAGCGGATTGCTGCTGCGCGCACGGGGCAAGCCGATGGACTTGGCAAAATTCGGGCCGATGGCTTCAAAGGTTTGCGAGGTGGTCCAAACGCGGTTTTGGCTGGGGTTTAGGTTGGTAAAGAAACGCAGGATGCGGTCACCGTTTGTAGGCCGCGTGGGAAACGAATCGAAGTGCGGCAAGTCGTTCCGCGCGTGGAGACGGGCGGGGCGTCCACGTTCTTCGAGTGGACGGAAACTGGCGAAATCGAGTTTCCATTTTCCGGCGTAGGGTGGAAGAAGTTCGCCCAGAAACTGCGTTGCGTGTTGCGAGTAACTTTTTAGGATGAGACGAAGGCGCGCGGCTTCGACTTCTTCGGACTTGGCGAGGCCGGTGATCCGGTCTTCAGCGGGACGATAGGCGACATTTTTATGAAGAGCGGAACTCGTTTGCACCTGGCCGAGGAGAAAACTGCGATCGTCCTTGGGAATATCAAATGGTGGATGCGAGAAAAAGAGGATATTGCCGGCTTCGAGCTGGGAGCAAAGCCAACGACCGCGTTCGGAGGGATCCGCTGAGATGAAGCGAGCGATTGTCTTCGCGTCTTGAATGTCGACGAGCTGGCTCATTCCTCCGGACAGATTTTGTGGAAGAACGTGAGAAAGGGCAGCGGACATTAAAAAGGCTCACTTGATGAGCTGCGAAGTTTTCCTCTTGTTCAGCTCAGTTACGGAACAAAACCCAAGATACCGCCCCAGCAGGCAGAAAGCAATGCTCCGAAGCTTGCGCGTGGAGGGTTAGAGCTGTGTCCGGCAAATGCCCGCCAATTCTTGCGGCATGGCCGGGCGGAGGCCCCTACAGGGTAAACAAGCCTGTCCCCTACAGGAACTTGCGAGTCGGAGAGCCTATAGTTATTGGTGATCGTGGCGATAGACCGTCCCGCCTTTCATCACGCGATAGACCGTCCCGCCTTTCATCACGAAGGTCACCTTTTGCAAGACGCTGATGTCGCTCACCGGATCGCCGGGAACGGCAATGATATCAGCAAGATATCCGGGCTTGAGGGCGCCGATTTGATCCTGCCAGCCGAGCAGCCTCGCGCCGTTCAGTAGGTCGGCCTGTAGAGCGGCAAGCGGCGTCATGCCGTATTTAACCATCAGGTTGAATTCGCGAGCCTGGGTGCCGTGAGGAAAGGGACCGACGTCGGACCCGACAGCCATCGGGACGCCTGCGGCAAGTTGTTTGCGAAATTCCTGGGCGTGAAGATCGAGGGCGCGGTGATCGCGTTCAGCCTGGGCGGGAGAGGCGGCGTGATCGGCAAAATACTCGGAGATGGTAAAGGTCGGAACGGCGAAGATCTGTTTTTCGCGCATGATGCGCATGGTTTCGTCGCTAAGCTGGTCGGCATGATCTACGGAGGCAACGCCTGCCCGCGCGGCGTAGAGTGTGCCTGGCTCGCCGGTGGCGTGGACGGCTACGCGCTTGCCGGTGCGCGCACCTTCCTCGACGGCCGCGCGGAGCTCGGCTTCTGTGTACTGGAAGGGGGTCGAGAGATGGCCGTCGCGGTAAGAGTCGGCGCCCGTCTCATATATTTTTATAAAGTCTGCGCCTTCTTTGAATTGCTGGCGAATGACTGCTACGAGTTCGGCGGCGTTGTTCGCATAGGTGGCATTGGAGAGGACATGCTGCTCGGGATTGTAGTGGTTGGCGTCTTCGTGGCCGCCTAGAATGTCGACGGCATTGCCGCTGATGCGCAGGCGGGGACCAGGGATTTCGCCGTGATTGATAGCGTTGCGCACGGCGGTGTCGGCGGAGCCTGCGCCTTCGGTGCCCATGTCACGCTCGGCGGTAAAGCCGGCCATCAAGTCATCGCGTGCAGCAAGAAGCGCGATGATCGTGCGTTGGGGAACCGACTCTTCTACGGTCTGGAGATCTTCGGCGCCGGGATGGAGAAAGAGGTGGACGTGAACGTCGATGAGGCCGGGGAGGAGCGTGGCGTCTCCTAGATCGATGACTTCGGCTGCCAGCGGACGCTTGACCGAGGCGCCAACTTCGACGATGCGATCGTCCTGCACAAGGACCTCGCCGGGGGCGATTAATTTTCCGTTTTCAATATCGAGGAGGCGCGCGGCGTGGAGGACTATTGCCTGCTTCGAAGTGGGCGATGTCGATTGGGCGAAGAGGAAAGAGACAGGAGCGCAAGCCAGAAACAGGACAGACAGGATTGTGAAAGCGTGAGCTCTTGATTTCATAGTGCCCGCGATAATATCACCCCCGCGTTTATCTTGTTTATTGCGGGCAGGATGTAGGCAAACGCGCCGAATGGATAGGATTCTGCTCCGCAGAGCTGTGCGGCACGCTAACCGAAAAAACGAAGTCGAAAATCAGCAAACGTTGTATCTCCAACCAAGAAAGCGAAGCTTTCGTCGCGTGCGGAACGATTTTTGAAAACGGAGACCGCTAGAGTTTCTCGAAGAAGTGGGCGACCTTTTTGCTTGCGCTTCCCGTGTAGTACACGGTGACTTTAGCGCCTTTCTCCGTTCCCTTGCCGATATCCTGAGCAGAAATGATGGTGTCGTGGCCTACCACCCGAAAGGTATGCTCCGTGCCATCGGCGGCTTTAACTACAACAGTTTTGCCGTCTTTACTTACGTGAGTGACGGTGCCTTCGACGGCGTGCATTCCCTCTTTGCCGATTTTGTCAACTTCAACGGCGGTTTCCTCCGCACCCTTTGCGGTGTAGTGGGCGACAACTTCGGAGCCCTCGGTGATGCCATGGAAAGTGTCCTTTGCAGCCGTGGCGGTGGCATGGACGCCGTGGATGGTCGTGGTGTCTACAAAATGAATCGTGTGCACTGTCCCGTCCGCCGTTTTGACGGCGATGGTTTTGCCCGCAGCGTCTATTTTAATGACGGTGCCGTGGATGGCAGTGACCACATCTTCATCCGCGCGGGCGGGCAGGAGCAAAAGAGTAGCAGTAGCGAGCAAACGAAGCGAGTGTTTGAACATGAAAAGCATCCCCTCCAACATTCACAATTTCTACTGACGTTGAAAAAAGAGTACCTCAAGGGAATTAGAAATTACAGAACAAAGAGGTTGGCGAGACTGGCAAGCAAGAGTGCACCGAGTGCGCATACTTCGGTCTGCGCAGCAGGGTTGTCCAAGGCTAATTTTCTTTCGGGAAATTTGGTGCGGCCGAGTGGATTCGAACCACCACGGTATTGCTACCGCCAGCCCCTCAAGCTGGTGCGTCTGCCAGTTCCGCCACGACCGCACGTCGGTGACAATCACAGTTTAACTGCCACCGAGAAACCCTGCAAGCCCACCCAGGCGATGCCGCCCCATTGACACCGCAGTGTTTACCGGGCAACAGCGAGCGTGTTGGCGGCCAGTCTAGGATAATCTCCGGTTTGCCGACCACCCACCCGGAATCCGGTTTGTCAATCTCAGGTCGTTTTTGGAGGCCCGAATCCACTAGTCTGGTAAGGCGACCAACCGTCCAAATGGATCGGTCCGTTGTAATGGACTCGCGGATGGGTGTACGTTATCCGTGGGCTTGGAAGCCAAAATGGAAATCTCGGATTAGAGCCAAGATCAGCCGAGGCTCAGGCGAAAATGTTAAAAAGGGCACGGAGAAGCTCGAAGCCAATTGCCGTCGCTTGGCTCTGTGTTTTGCTTTGGGGCTCAGCAAGCTCGGCTGCGGCGGCGCCTGCACCGTCGAAGGACAAGAATCCGTACGCACAGAGCGGTTTCGTTACATCCTGGGACGGGGCTAAGATTCACTACATCGAGGCCGGCGGCTCGAAGGTGCCAGTCGGAAACGCGGAAGCGGGCGACCCGGTTCCTCCCCCCGTCACACCGATGAAGGGCAGTGTCACCGTCACCGGACCGCACGAGGTCCCTTCCATTCTATTTGTGCCGGGTTTTACCATGCCCACATGGATCTGGGAAAAGCAAATCGTCCATTTCTCTGCTAAGTATCACGTTGTGGCGATGGATCTGCGGTCGCAGGGCGAATCGGCGAAGACGGGCGAGGGCGATTACCCCGCGGCACACGCCCGGGACATGAAGGCGGTCATCGAGCAATTGCATCTCTCGCCGGTGGTGCGGGTGGGCTGGTCGATGGGGGTTCCGGAGATCGCGGCCTACGTGGATCAGTTTGGCACGAGCGCTCTGGCGGGAATTGTCTTGGTGGACGGTGTCCCCGCTCTCGATCTCACACCGGAGTACATTAAAGGCAGCATCGAGTTCCTCAAAGGGATGCAGGCGAATCGTGCACAGATGACGGATGGGTTCGTGCGCTCGATGTTTCGCAAGCCTCAAACGGAAGAATACCTGCAGAAGCTAATCAAAGGTTCGCTGGCCACGCCCACCGATTCAGCGGTCGCCATAGGTCTTGCTACGTTTACAAGCGATAGCCGGCCGGCAATCG
Source organism: Candidatus Acidiferrum sp. (assembly GCA_035258025.1). Lineage (GTDB taxonomy): Bacteria > Acidobacteriota > Terriglobia > Acidiferrales > UBA7541 > Acidiferrum. The sequence goes on from DATEWL010000069.1 coordinate 5,533, forward strand.
CGAAAATCAACAAGCCGACGCTGATCGTAGGTGCGACCAAGGATTTGGTGCCGCAATTTCAGGAGATGCAGAAAAGTATTCCCGGTGCGAGATTTGAACTTTTTGAGGATGCCGGGCACGCGCTTTTTGTCGATGACGCCGATAAGTTCAACAATTTGCTCGATGAGTTCCTGACGAGCTTGAAATAACACGACACGACGAGGTACCCTCGGCGCAATCCACCTGATTAACGCGCAATCCAAGACGCCAGGGGAAGTACCGATGAAAAAGAAGCTCAGTACGTGGCTGGCTGGTGTGCGCTCGGCCTTTCCCGCCGCCTTCAGTCCCTACTGGCACATGCTGCCGCTGGGGCGGATGAAGATGTTCCTGGCAGGGTACTTCTTCCTCGGCGCAGCCGGCGGTTTCGCGTTCGATCTATTGCAGCTCAATGCTTCGCGCGTCGGCGGAGGTTTCTTTTGGCCCGTCTTAGTGGGCACGGGAGCGGCAGCGCTTAGGGCCGCCGGAATCAAAAGATTTCGTCTTATCCCGCCCCTGTTTCTGCTGGTTGTCTTGACGGCCTGGCTGGGCTACTGGGCCTCGCACGTTTCGCTGCCTCTCCCGGTCCCCGTCGCCGTACATCGGCGCGTGCTATTCGATGCGATCGGGATCTTGGTTAGTATCGGTTTCGGGACTCGATTCCTGCTGTTCTTCGCTGGCACGGAGGGCCTGGCAAGCGTGCGCATGCAGACCGAGCTTTCTTTGGCCCACGGCATTCAGGCGACACTCGTTCCGACCATCTCGTTCCAGAACGCGAGCTTCGAGCTGTACGGCAAATCGATCCCAAGCACAGAAATGGGCGGCGACCTGATCGACGTCATCGAGAGCAACGGTGGTTTGGTGGCCTGCGTCGCCGATATCTCCGGCCACGGCCTGCCAGCCGGCCAGCTCATGGGGATGTTGAAGACTGCCATGCGACTCGCCATGCAATTCCGCCAAATGCCGGTAGCAACGCTCGAAAGTGTGGACCGCGTGCTGCCCGATCTCAAGGAACGTGAAATGTTTGCCACCGTGGCCCTGCTCCGTTTCGATGGCTCCAGGGAAGCTGAATACGCGTTGGCCGGACATCCGCCGATCCTCCACTATCGGCATGGCAGTGACACGGTCCGGCTCTCGATGGAGCAGCTTCCGCTGGGACTGATCCCCGGCGGTTCCTATGCTAGTAAGCGCGTCATCTATTCACCGCGCGATCTCTTCTTGATGGTTACCGACGGCATAACGGAAGTGACCAATGCCAGAGATGAAGAATTTGGCCTGACCCGCCTGCAAGATCTGCTAACGCGACACGCTACCAGAGCCTTGCCGGAGATTTGGGATCTGATCATGCGCGAGGTGCGACAATATGGTCTGCAGCAGGATGACCAAAGTCTGCTCCTGTTGCGCGTGCTGGACCCGGCCATCCCTCTGGCGACCTGAACCCCAATGGGGTGCAGGAAACCCGAAACACAGTTGGACGCACAATGAGCGAGCCGTAATGCGTCCCGGGCTTACACAGCCGTTTCTCCCGGATGACGGGCAAACCGGAAGTAATTCCACTTGGACGTACCATCGGGTAAAGCCGCTACATAAGTCCGAGTAGCTCGTCGTCGCTTAGGGCTTCTTCGGCTGGGGCGGAACGGGTTGCGTGGCAGCGGGCGTCGTGCTCGACGCAGGAGGATTGCTCTGTGGAGCCGGCGCCGAAGACTGCGGCACAGGCGCTGGTGCGACCGGAGTCGTCGCGGGCGTCTTCTTGGGGGCAGGCTTGGATGTTTGATGCAACACCGAACCGCCTTGCACGACGGCTTTGTCCGTGCGAATCATCAAAGCCAAGGCGCAGATCATGAACATGATGGCGCACCACGTAGTGGCCTGAGAGAGAATCGTAGCCGCTCCGCGCGGGCCAAAGGCGGTTTGGCTGCCCGCGCCGCCGAAAGCACCGGCGAGGTCAGCCGCTTTGCCGCTCTGCAGAAGAACGACGATGATCAAGACAAGGCAGTTCATCACGAAGAAGGTGGTGAGCAACGCGCCCGCCCACCGAAATCCGACGACGATGATCGCCAAACCAATCAATATAGCGATAGTCCACTTCATCCAACCTGGCATTTCTATCTCCCTGCGCAATCTCTTACGATGCTTGCAAACGATTTCGCGTCGAGGCTTGCTCCGCCGACGAGTACGCCGTCTATTTCTTCTTGCGCCATCAATCCCTGAATATTGTCAGGCTTGACGCTGCCGCCATAGAGAATCCGCACCGCGGAGGCGTGAGCGGAGGAAAACTTCTCCGCGGCGCATTGACGGATGAACCGGTGGGCCTCTGCCGCTATTTCCGGAGTGGCCGTTTTGCCCGTACCTATGGCCCACACTGGTTCGTACGCTATCAGAATACGGGAGAATGCATCGGCGGTCAACGAACCCGGCCCGCCCAGGAACTGAGCCTTGCAAATGTGTTCGGTGGCGCCTGTTTCGCGATGCTCGAGTTTCTCCCCGAGGCAAACAATCGGGGTAAGGCCCGCGGCGAGGGCGCTTTTGGTTTTCTTGGCGACCGTTTCGTCGGTTTCGCCGAAGAATTGACGCCGTTCGGAGTGGCCGATAATAACGTAGCGGCAGCCGGCCTCGACCACCATTTGCGGAGAGATTTCGCCGGTGAAGGCGCCTTCCTTTTCCCAAAAGACGTTCTGCGCGGCGATAGCGATTTCCGTGCCGCGAGCGGCTTCCACGGCGGCGTGGATGGCGGTAAATGGGGGAGCGATGACGATGTCACATTGCTTGATGCCGTCAACGAGCATGGAGAACGCGGAGAAAAACACTTCGGTTTCCATTTGCGTCTTGTACATTTTCCAGTTTCCGGCGACGACACGGCGGCGCGTTACGGGTGCGGGTTTGCTCACGCTTACAACAACTTTTTCCGTGGGCTTATCGGTCAGTGCTTCGACGCCAGGGAGCTTAGCACCGGCTAGAAACTCAAGCGAGGCGCCGCCTCCGGTCGATATGTGGGAAATTCTCTCGGCGACCCCGGACTGGTGCACTGCGGCGACGGAATCGCCTCCGCCGACGATCGAGGTCGCACCGGCACTGGTGGCGGCAGCGACGGCTCTGGCGATTTCGAGAGTGCCGTTCGCAAAAGCGGGCATTTCGAAGACGCCCATTGGTCCGTTCCAAACGATGGTCTTGGCTCGCGAGATTTCCGCGGCGAAAGCTGCAGCGGTTTTTGGGCCGATATCGAGACCCATTTGGTCGGCAGGTGTGGCGGCGATCTCGACCGTGGTGGCAGGAGCGGTGGCCTTAAATTCGGGGGCGATGACGTGGTCTACCGGAAGCAGCAGCTTGCGATTGTTTTGCTTGGCATCGGCTAAAAGTTTGCGGGCAAGATCGAGCTTGTCGTCTTCGACGAGAGATTTTCCGATGGGCAAGCCCTGTGCTTTGAAAAACGTGTAGGCCATGCCGCCGCCGATGAGCGTGGCGTCGGCAATTTTCATGAGGTTCTCGACGACTTCAATTTTATCGCTGACTTTTGCTCCGCCGAGAATAGCTACGAAAGGTCGCGTGGGATTGGTGAGCGCTTTGCCAAGATAAGTGAGCTCTTTCTCCATCAGCAGCCCAGCGGCAGACTGGTTTACGAAGCGCGTAATGCCGACGACCGAAGCGTGGGCGCGATGCGCGGAGCCGAAAGCGTCGCAAATGAAGAGGCCATCGCAGAGTGAGGCAAGTTGCTTAGAAAAAGCTTCGTCGTTTTTCTCTTCTTCAGGATGGAAACGCACGTTTTCGAGAAGCAGGATTTCGCCGTCGGCGAGGGTCTTGCTCTTTGATTCGGGGACTGGGCCGGCACAATCCGATGCAAAACGAACGGGCTTGCCGATGAGGGTTTCGAGCTTTTTCGCTACAGGGAAAAGCGAAAACTTGGAGTCCGGACCGCCCTTGGGACGTCCGAGGTGCGAGGCGAGAATCAGGCGGGCGCCTTTTTGAATGGCGAGGCGCAGCGTGGGGATGGTTTCGCGGATCCGCGTTTCGTCCGTGACGACGCCGTCTTTAAGAGGCACGTTGAAGTCGACGCGGATGAAAACGCGCTTGCCGCGGAGTTCGAGATCGTGGATGGTGAGTTTATTCATGGATTTGTGGCTCGTGATTCGTTATTTGTGGCTCGAGACATCGTAGGGCGGAACCTTACACGGTAAACCAGCCCCGCCCCTCCACCCATGGACTAAAACTTTGCAGCCATGAATTTGATTAGATCGCGGCAGCGGCAGGAATAGCCCCACTCATTGTCGTACCATGCCAGGACTTTGACGCAGCGATCGCCGACGACTTTGGTATACCCGGAATCGACAATGGAAGAGTTCGGATTGCCTTTAAAATCGGCGGAGACAAGTTCTTCTTCGGTATAGGCAAGCACGCCCTTCATGGGGCCGTTGGCCGCGGCCTTTAGAGCGGCGTTAACAGACTCGACGGTAGCGGGCTTTTCCACAAAGACTGTGAGATCGACAACGCTGACATTCGGGGTGGGAACGCGCATGGCGTAACCATCGAGCTTGCCCTTGAGTTCAGGGATGGCGAGATGCAGGGCTTTGGCCGCGCCAGTCGAGCTGGGAATCATGTTGATGGCAGCGGCGCGTGCGCGGCGGAGGTCCTTGTGTGGCAGATCGAGAAGCTTCTGGTCGTTGGTGTAGGAGTGGATGGTGGTCATGGTGCCGCTGTGAATGCCGAAGGTGTCTTGAAGGACTTTGGCGACCGGGGCCAGGCAATTCGTGGTGCAGGAAGCGTTGGAAACGACGTGATGTTTCGCGGGGTCGTAGGTCTTGTCGTTGACGCCGAGCACCAGGGTCGCGTCAGGGCCTTCGGCGGGGGCGGAGATGATGACTTTTTTGACCGAGCCACGGAGATGTTTTTTTGCCTCGGCGCCATTGGTGAAGAGACCGGTGGATTCAACCACGATATCCGCTCCAACGCTGGCCCAATCGATTTCGGCGGGATCTTTCACCTTGAAAACCTTGAAGGACTTACCCTCGACTGAGATCGAGTCGTTGGTGTGTGTGACGTTGTGCGGGAGATTACCGAGAATGGAGTCGTACTTGAGCAAATGCGCGAGGGTCTTGGCGTCGGTAACGTCGTTGACAGCGACGAACTGGATGTCTTTGTCATCGAGCGCGGTGCGCATGATGTTGCGTCCGATGCGGCCGAAGCCGTTGATGCCAACCTTGATGGGCATTACTTCCTCCGATGGGATTATGAAACTGCGGCGGGCTCTCCAAGGAGAAACGGCCGCAAAGTCGAACTCAAAATGCTATGGGCTGCAGAAAGAAAAGTCAACGCGAAGCAGGATGGTCGAATTCCAAGCGCATAGTCACGATTCCTGCCGCAGAAGTAAAGCTGATATCTATTGAGGGTATTGCTTGATGTTTGTCACGCGATCGCCATTGAAGCGGACGAACACAGTTTTCGAAGGCGGTTGGCCGTAGATCCAGTCTTCGATATCGTTGCCTTCGTTGTCGCGTTCTCTAATTTTGTGATCGGGCTTGCCGATAGCGGCTACCACTTGTTCGCGGTCCATACCGAGGATTGGCCGACGCTCCTGGATGGCTTTTTTCATTTCCGGAGGCAACGTGTCCACCCACACAACCGACGCGGAACGCTGTTTTGAAAAGTCCAAAAATGGAGAAAGGAGCTGTTTCAAATCATTCGGGCTCAGGTCCGGAACAGGCTTGCTGAAATCGAGATAGATAGTGCTGCCTTGTCCAGGCTGCAGCCCCGGCGGGCCTTTGTCCTCCTGCTCAGTCACTTGACCAGTCGGAACGCC
>DATEWL010000070.1:0-2137 GCA_035258025.1 Candidatus Acidiferrum sp.
CCCTAAACTTTTCTCTCCCATGACCGCCGACTCCACGATCACCCAGTTCGCCCGCCGCATGCTCTCGGCCAAGGCCGAACAATTCACCGAATCCGTAATCCGCGAAATGACGCGCCTGGCGCTGAAGCACCACGCGGTAAATCTTTCGCAGGGATTTCCTGATTTTCCCGCCCCGACCGAAATCAAGGAAGCTGCCCGCCAGGCCATCTCCGACGACATCAATCAATACGCGATCACCTGGGGCGCCAAAGCGCTGCGCGATGCCATCGTAGAAAAATTTGACCGCACGCAGGGCATTCGCGTCGATCCCGAACGCGAGATCACCATCTGCTGCGGTTCGACGGAAGCGATGATGTCCACGATGCTGGCCATCATTAATCCTGGCGATGAAATCGTTGTATTTGAGCCGTTCTATGAAAATTACGGCCCTGACGCGATTTTGAGCGGAGCCAAGCCCCGCTTCGTCAAGATGCGGCCGCCAGAAAACGAGAAGTCTGTCTGGACATTCGACGAGAAAGAACTGACGGCGGCGTTTGGCCCGCACACCAAGGCCATCATCCTAAACACGCCCAACAACCCCACCGGAAAAGTCTTCACCCGCGCGGAACTCGAATTTATTCGCGACCTTTGTGTCCGCTGGAACGCCTTCTGCGTCACCGACGAAATCTACGAACATATTCTCTACGACGGCACCGAACATATCTCGATGGCGCGGATCGACGGAATGCGCGACCGCACTATCGTGATCAACGGAATGTCTAAGACGTACAGCGTCACCGGCTGGCGTGTGGGTTGGGCCATCGCTCCGCCCGAACCGACTGCCGCAATTCGTAAGGTCCATGACTTTCTTACGGTTGGTGCTGCGGCGCCCCTGCAGCAAGCTGGCGCCATCGCGCTGAAATCGCCGCAGTCCTACTACGACAAACTAGCCACGGACTACGCCGTACGCCGCGAGCGCTTGCTCAAAATTCTCAGCGCCGCCGGGTTTACGGTTTACAAGCCTCTCGGCGCATACTACATCATGACGGATATCTCGCACTTTGATTTCCCTGCGGATCAATACCCAGCGGGTTCGCGTGACGTTTCGTTCGCCAAATATCTGGTCGAGAACATTGGCGTCGCGGTTGTGCCAGGTTCCAGCTTCTACAATGATCCCAGCGACGGCGCCTCTCAGGTTCGATTCACATTTTGCAAAAAGGAAACTACGCTTGCCGCGGCGGAAGAGCGGCTGTCCAAGTTGCGTGCGTAGGGGCCACTTCTCAAGAAAGTTGGGGAGGAGATCCTAGCGGAAATCGGCAGAGACCTTCCATAGCCATGCTCCGGAATCGAACTCGATCCGTTAAAGTATCAAGGAATCTTATTCGCACCTTCGCTCCGCTTGTCTTCATTTTGCTCGCCAGTACGCTATCAGCTCAGGAAATCCAGCCTTCCCACGCGTTTGACTACGACCAAAACGCGCCGCTCGATATTCAAGAAGTCCTAGTCGAACACCGCGGGGACATTTCCGTCCACGATATCTCCTATGCTAGCCCTAAGGGTGGACGTGTTCCCGCGTATCTAGTTGTGCCGCCGGGGAAGGGGCCGTTCGCCGCCGTCCTTTGGGGGCATTGGTATTGGCCTAACTCAGAATTCTTCAACCGAAAAGAGTTTCTTGACGAAGCGGTTGTGCTAGCCCAAGTTGGCGTCGTTTCACTGCTGCCGACAGGTCCGGGAGCGCGTTCCGGACACGTGCAAGACCGAACGCCTCTGAATGAACAACAGATCACAGACCTGATCCAGGCCATTGTGGACTTGAGGCGGGGCGCCGATCTCCTTCTGGCGTGCAAGGATGTGGACCCACAGCGGCTTGCCTATGTCGGCCACAGCTACCATGCCACTGCAGGCGGCTTTTTGAGCGGGATCGACAAGCGTTTCAAAGCGTTTGTCCTCATGGCTGGCGGACTATCGGACGACGTGGACTCAAAGTCGGAGGAATATACGCAATACCGGCAGAAAATAGGGCCAGAAAAATTTGACGCCTTTGCGGCCAAATATGCGTGGTTAGATCCTGGCAAGTTCGTTTCCCGCGCGGCACCTGCCACTGTTTTTCTTCAATACGCCACGAAGGAAGACTTCCTGACGCCTGCGCGTGCTCACG
>DATEWL010000071.1:0-3570 GCA_035258025.1 Candidatus Acidiferrum sp.
TCGCGAGTGCGTTCCATAACCATGGTGTGCATATTCAGAAGCACGACGAGGAAGCTGATGACAAGTCCTAGTCCGACCATGCTGCGCGTAAACGGCCTCAATTGAGGAAGATTGGACGAGCTCATGAGGGTCACAAGTTCGTAGGTGGAGCGCACGCTATCCAGAGGAGAGAGCGCAACAATTTGGGCGCGAGTGCCCTCGGTGTCGCCCTTGCTGCGGACGTAGAACATGGAGACGCGTTTTTCCGCGCCGGCGATCTCCTGAGCGGTCTTCAGAGGGATAAAGTAACGCGCGCCTTTGCCGTGGGCCACGATTCCGCAAATCGTAAACGTATGATTCAAAAGAGTGATCTGCTGGCCCACCTTCAAATGTTTGGTTTGGGCGATGATGTCGTCGGCGATGGCCTCATCGGAAGTTTCGAACGGGCGGCCCGCGCGGAACAAGAATCCACGGCTAAGAGCATTAAAGCGTTTGTAATCGATGCCATAGACGAGGGTAAAGTTCTTTGGCTCCGTGAGGATAAGCGTGGGGGCGACTTCATCAACGCCAGGGAGCGCGGCAATCTTGTCGCCTAAAGATTCCTGCATGACGGCGCTGGAGAAGGCGAAGAAAATAGAAGAGTTGGGAGGCTGGACGAGAAGATCAGCGCCGACACCTTCGACGCGTTTTCCCCACTCGGAAATAATTCCCGAAGTGAAACCCACAATGAGCAGAACCAAAATGACTTGGATGGCGATAGCGATCACACTGAGACAACTGCGCAGGGGACGGGCGACGATGTTGCCCCAGAGCATTTGCAAAAGTGAGAAAGTTCCGTCAAATGTTTCATTCATCAGGAAAGCCGATGAGCCAATGTATCATCCGCGTTGAGCCGCGGTCAAAAGACGGGAAGGCGCGGCAGGCAAGAGTTGGGCCGAACTGCAAGAAAAATATTTCTGCACGATTAAGTTTTCAACACAATTGTTGATAAGTGTGTGGAAAATCGGCAAGCAGTGACAGCTAACTTCACTTTCTTCAACGTCCTGCTCCTGTTTGCACTATTTTAGTGCAACGATTTTTCCGCGGCGGGATTTTCCGTGAACACAAGAGGCGTCTCGTGGCGCAAAGCTCATAAAATCAGATCGCTGCGCGAGTGGAACACGGAAATATTCGCTGAGCTGCGATGTTAAGCCGTAATCTTTCACCGTTCGAACAAATTAGTACCACTTCGGAGGCCGTTCGAGGCGCACTTTGATGATCTGGTGAGGATCGGTGATGTCGTACCAGCGTCCGTACGTCTTCCAACCTTCGGCAATAATTTGAACGAGAGCGCGGCCGAGAGGCGCATCAGCTACATGTGCGACGCCCGCGCGGTTGGTTTTGACATTTAATTCGACTTTCTTGTCCTTCTTGAATGTGTGCTCTTCCACGTACTTAACATAGACGCTGGCATTTTCAACGGGTACGGCCTTTTCGCCGCCGGTAACTTCGATCGTCAACCGGCTGGGTTCATCAGACTGCGCGGGAGCTTTCGGCGGAGGTGTTGGCGAGTCCTGGGCAGCGATACTAAACGCGGTTGCAGCCAACAAAGTAAAGAAAACGCTACCCAAACCTGAGCGAGTGAGTTTCATGTTCCAGTGGACCCCATCTGTCACGGAAATACGCTATGGCGTCAAAATACTCCGCTGAGGGCTAAGATGCAAATGCGGGTCCCGATGCTGCTCGACTGATGGCGGATTGCGGAGGCAAACCGATGTATTCCACGCAACAATGCATTGCGGCGGAATTGACTCACTGGTTTTGGTCCTGTAACTTCGGAAGAATCTGCCGTGCAGGTATTTGCGAGCCGCAAGCGCAGCGATGGACCCCTAGTCTTGTAATTTCCACATTGCAGGGGAACCGCAGCAGACTTTCCGTGCTGCAAGAGGCTAGCCGCATGGGGATGAGGCTCGCAAAGTAAGAGGAGATCACAATGGGATTTGCCACGAACGCGATTCACGTTGGGCAGGAGCCTGATCCCGCCACGGGTGCGATCGTTGCGCCAATCTATCAGACGTCCACGTATGTATACGAAGAGCTGGGCAAGCACAAGGGTTATGACTACGCGCGATCCAACCATCCGAACCGCAAAGCGCTGGAACGCACCGTCGCGAAACTCGAAGGCGGACATAGTGCGTATGTTTTCACTTCGGGGATGGCGGCGATCGACGCGTTGTTCCGTTTGTACCGGCCGGGCGACCACATTGTGCTGTCGGAAGCGGTGTATGGGGGTGTGTACCGGCTGTCAACGCAGCTGCTCGTGCACTTCGGATTGGAGTTCAGTTTCGTCGATACATCGATTCCGGCGTGCGTGCTGGCGGCGTTGCGTCCGAATACCAAACTGATTTACATCGAGACGCCGACGAATCCGACGCTGCGCGTGACGGACATCGGGGCGATCGCAAAGCTGGCTAACGAGCGGAATGTCACGCTGGCGGTGGACAATACGTTTCTCAGTCCCTATTTGCAGCGGCCCATTGAGCTTGGCGCGCAGATTGTGGTGCACTCGATGACGAAGTATTTGAACGGGCATAGCGATTCGACCGGCGGGGCGGTGGTGCTGACGCGGCCCGATGACGCGGAGAAAATTTATTTCATTCAGAGGTCGGCGGGCGCGGGGCTGGCGCCAATGGATTGCTTTCTCATTTCGCGTGGCTTGAAGACGTTAGCCATCCGCATGTTGCAGCACAACGCCAACGGCATCACCGTGGCGCGGCATCTGGACGCACACCCAAAAGTTCGCAAGACGCATTACCCTGGACTGCCGACGCATCCGCAGCACGACATAGCGCGCCGGCAGCAAAAAGGGCCGGGAGCGATGATCGCGATTGACCTGGGTTCGCTGGAAGCCGCACGGCGATTTTTGAATCAGCTGAAATTGTGCTCTCTCGCGGAGAGTTTGGGTGGAGTGGAGACGCTTGTTTCATTGCCAGCGCAGATGACGCATGCTTCGATGCCGCCGGAAGTGCGGGAGCGGATCGGGGTTACGGAAGGGTTGGTTAGGATTTCAGTGGGGATTGAGGACGTGGAAGATATTATGGCGGATTTGGATCAGGCGTTGTTGTACGTGTGAGGGGAAGTGGATAGTGGTAGTGAGTAGGATGGGATGAAGTATCGTTTCGCCGTGGTCGTCACCAAAGAAGACAATTGGTATGTCGGGCGCTGCCCCGGGCTGGGCGTGACTTCGCAAGGGAAAGATGCGGAATCTGCGCGCACGAACTTGCGCGAGGCCATCGAACTTTACCTGGAAACCTGGGGCGCTCCCTTAGGTATTACGTATTTTCGTCGAGCCAGTCGAGATAGGCTTTCGAACCAGCGACGATTGGTAGGGCGATGAATTCGGGGACTTCGTAGCTGTGGAGGCGTTTTACTTCTCTTTCCAGGCCACCAAGTTTTCGTGCCGTGGTTTTGATCAAGAGCAGGAGCTCGCGCGCTTTTTCCACTTTGCCATTCCAACGATAGTGGGACTCGACAGGGCTGCGGAGGATGTTGACGCAGGCAGCCAACCGTTTTTCGACGACGCTGCGGGCGATAAGCTTTGCCTGCATGGGG
>DATEWL010000072.1:0-4876 GCA_035258025.1 Candidatus Acidiferrum sp.
CAAACAATCGCCGAGCAAAAATCGGAGCGCCGCACTTCAAGGCGCTCCGACCCTTCCTCTTCGGGGTGTGGTTAGAAGAAGAGCTTGATCGCCATTTGAGCGACGCGGGGATCGGCGGCTTGTCCCGCCCGAAACGTACCGAACGAATTGCTGCTGAGTTTGTCGAAGGAAGCGATGTTGTCCGTGCTGTTCACGGTTCCGGTGCTGACGCTCTCGGGCGCGAAGTTCGGGTGGTTAAAAATATTGAAGTATTCGGCGCGCAGCTGAATCTTCAAGCGCTCCGTGATGGAGATATTCTTGGCGACACTCATATCCCAGTTGAAGGTGTTCGGCAAACGTAGAACGTTTTTGCCGATGTCTCCAAACGTGCCAAAGATGGCCGCATTATTGCAGCTTGTAGCCGGAGGCGTGCACCCAGTGGTGACTTTAGTGGGCTGAAAGGCCGCAAGGTTGAGCCAGCTGACGCAGTTCACCGTCGTACCACACGTCGCCGAGCTATACGGGTTTACTCCCGCGATAAACGTTCCGCGATCATTGCCAATGCCCGTGCCGGAGAGTTCGGTGCCTTGCAGGACGGTGACGGGACGGCCGCTGGAGGCCGATACGATTCCGCCCAGCTGATAGTCCCCGAGCAGGTGGCGCATCCAGGAGCTGTGACCGCTGAGACTTGGAGATTGCCAAACGTAGGAGCCGGTAAAGATATGGGTGTGATCGAAACTCGACGGCCCATAGTCGAACTGGTGCCGGGCTGGATTGTTCAGCGGGAGTGTGGAGTAGCCGGTATCAAAACCGGTGACGCCTTCGCCAAACGGGAGGTCGTCGAGGCTTTTTGAGTAAGTGTAGTTGGCCAAAAGTGTGAAGCCGTGCGACATGCGCTTTTCGACGGAGGTTTGCAGGGCGTTGTAGTTTGCATTGATGTCGTTGATATCGGCCTGAACGGTGGTGGAAAAAGTGTTGGGCTTGAATAGTGCGCCGCTGAGGTTGGCGTTGCCCTGGCAGGACGCGACTGTGCCTCCTGTGGCTTCGCAGACCGTGAGGTTTGCCTGGCCAACGTTGGCCTTGCCGTTGCAGGGTACGTTGGAAGTGGGGGCAGTGCACGGAACGCCCGCGTTGTAATACTGGGTCTCGAGGATGTGCAGGGTTCGCGAACCGACATACGCCACGCGCACCAGAAAGCCCGCGGGCAATTGACGCTCAACAGTCAGATTCCATTCATAGACCGTCGGAACGTGGTAAACGCCGCTGGGGTCGTAGGTGACGGCAATCTCGTTGAACGGCGGATTGTAGGCAAAGTTCGTGGGCGCCGGGAACGGGCTTGGGAACTTCGGATAGGAAGTCGCTTGCGCTCCAGAGCACTTCAGAGCAGCCTGCGTGGCCGGCAGGGTGCACAGTGGATCGCTGAAGGATCCAGCTGTCGAGCCCGGAGTGGGCGAGCTGTTGCCAGCGGTGGAAAGGATGAACTGGGGGCTGAAGGGCCATTCATCCACGAAGCGGTTGCTCAACATGCCCTCCGCGCGCGTGTCGTAGAAAATTCCCGCTCCGCCGCGGACGCTGGTTTTGCCGTCGCCGAAAACATCATAGGCAAAGCCAACGCGCGGAGCAAAATGGTTGAGGCTGGAATTCAGCGCGTTCTTCGGCATCTGTGGATCGCTGATGCCATTCTGGGGTGAAAAAAAGATGCCCGGCGGCGCGTTGGGATACACCTTGGAGGTGACATCAGCCGCCATGGCCGTGGGATTCACCTGCGCCCACCGGTCGCCATTATCGCTCCAGGGAAGAGCTGGCTCATAGCGCACACCAAGATTCAGGGTCAGGCGTCCGGAGACGCGGTAGTTGTCCTGGATATACAAAGCGGGGAATTTGTCGCGGTTGGCCTTAAACTCACCAGCGCCTTGCTGAAAGGCATAACCATTTCCGGAAGGGCCACCATCGCACATGGCTCCCATTAGAAAGTTCTGATAGGCCGGAAGACCAGCGGGCTCGCCAAGATAGGTATCCTGGGTGCAGAAGTTGACGATGCCCGGCTGGTTGAACTGGTTGTTCAGGTCGACCTGGCTCCACTCGATCATGCCGCCGAAGTGGATGTCATGCTTCCCTTTCTCCCAACTGACATCGTCCGCATAGGTGAAGTTGTTTCTGGTAAAAATGCCGGTCGGATTGTCGCCGAAGCTGAAACCGTTCTGCACGCCGATTCCCTGAATGGCGCTCGGTGTGGGTTCAAAGGGGAGAGGAGCTGTTTGAAACGTCGTTAAGTTTGCGGCGTTGGGAGCTGGGCCTCGAGTGGAGACTTCGCGGGAATAGCTGGCGCGGAAGTCGTTGACGATGCTTGGCGAGAAAATGTGCGTTTCGTGTATCAGAGCGTTTTGGGCCACGATGGAAAAGGTGGCGTCAGTGTAGGCGACGAGCTCGAGCGGGTTGAATACGGGAGCCTTGGTAAAGCGGTCATATTCGTAACGGCCGGTAATCTTGTCGTTTTTTCCGAAGGAATGGTCGAGCCTGCCCATCCCGGAATCGTAGTTCTCGGTGTCTGGTTTGGAGAAAGCCACGGTGGGATTCGAGCCTGTCGGTATAGGGCCAGCCAAGCTGAATTCTGCGGAACTACCCAAGTACGTTCCTGTAGTGGGGTCGATTCCCAACATCTTTGCCACACCGGGATCGATGGTTCCGGGAGTGCCGCCCGGACCGCCCGTCGCCAAAAATTTGGTGATGTCCGTCTGCCCTACAACGTGGGAGCTTCCGAGGACGAGATTGCGAAACGTGGTGCGCTGGTAGCCGGCAAAAAAGAATGTTTTGTCGTGAATCACCGGGCCGCCGACGGTGCCGCCGAACTGATTGCGCTTGATCTGATCTGGCGTGGTGGGCGTAGCAAAAAAATTCTGCGCATTGAAGATCGGATTGCGCACAAATTCAAACGCATCGCCGTGGTAGCTGTTGGTTCCGGACTTGGTGATGACGTTGACTACGCCGCCGGCGTTCTCGCCATACTCGGCGCTATAGTTGCTCGTTTGTACGCTGAACTCCAGGAGTGCGTCCGGGAACGGAAAGGGCTGGTTGACGTTGGTGTATTCGTCGACGTAGTTGCCGCCGTCGAGTTGGTAGCTAATGCTGTCTTGTCGTGCGCCGTTCGTGGAATACGTCACGGCGCCCGGAAACGTCTTCGTGGCGCCTTGATCCGCGCCGCCGTTGGGGGAATTGACGGCCCCGGCGACCAGCAGCGTGAGTTGCGCGGCATTTCGGCCGTTTAACGGTAATTCGGAAATGCGCTGCTGCTCGATGACTTGTTTGAGCGAAGATGTCGACGTATCTACTTGCACAGAATTCGTCGTTACAGTGACAACCTCAGTTATCGCGCCCAGCTTCAGGCCCAAGTTCACCGTGAGCGATTGATCGGCGAGCAAGGTAATCCCATTTTCCTTCGAGGTGCTGAATCCTTTGCTCTCAACAGTCAGGTCATAGACCGCGGGTTGTAGCGAGGGAATCACGTAGAGGCCCTCGGTATCCGTCGTGGCCGCGCGAGAAAACCCTGTGCCCGCCTGCGTCGCCGTGACTTGGGCACCCGCCACACCATTCCCCGCTGGGTCAGTGACTCGGCCAAGGATGCTCCCCAAGCCTTGGGCATGGGAAATGAGCGGAGCGAATAGAAGCGCGAAAAAAGCAGTAAGTTTCTTCCTCATTTATGCCTTTCCCTTTCGCGGGCCGTCTGAGACTGTGGCCTCAGGCATACCCGCCAGCTGCAGCGCGCCTTGTGCCTCGAACACGCGGCTACGCCTTTCGCACCCAAAATCGAACGAGACGCAGCACTCGCTTCCGAGCATCGGTCTTCTAGATAGTCGTTATCAACAACTTGAATGCATCCCTTGAGCGGACATTAGGAGCAGTGTCGCAACCCTGTCAATCTTGAAAATTTAAAGAAGTGGTTTAGCCAGACTAAAATTGCCGTTCTGCCGAAGCGAGGCACGAGCGTGGCGTTTCTTCATCGAGCCGGACGTTTTTCAGCCCGGTGATCATCGCGAATGAAAATCTTAGGTATCAGCGATGCCTTCAACGAAACGAATGATGATGTCTAAGAAAGGCGGAGGGACTAGCTTTTCGTGGACGCTTCGGAAGCGGGCGCCCGCAAGCCCGTCCAATCCTCAGCGTTCGAACGAAAGAGTCGGTTAACATCGCGCTGAATGTCATCGCGCGTCACTCCACGACCGTCCTCCGATAGAAGACGATAGGTCTCGGGGAGGATACGCGCCATCGTCCTGCGCGTATTGTTCCACTTATAGATGACTTGCTCGAGGACGCGGGCATCGGAGTGCTGCGGAATGAAACTCGTCCCCAGCATCTCGATGCGTTCGCGAGTAATCTCCTCCACGATCGAAGGATTGTTCATGAACCACCAACAACCGAAGGGCATCAAATTGCTGAACTTTCGCGCATAAACGCAAAGCTCGTGCTGGTTCTCCCGGCTAAGCACACTCACCAGGAAGCGATTGTCCGGAAACTCGCGGCAAAGGTTTTCCAGCGCGAGCATATTCGATCGGCCCACGGCGTCGCCCGCCAATCGCAAATCCGGATTAACCTGCTTGCGCACTCCCATCATGAGCGACAGCGGCAATCGCAATTCGCGGCAAGTTGGAAGCACCGATTCCTTCAGCAAACGATTCCCGGCCGTGTCCTGGGGGTATTCGAAAGTGTCGGGCAGAGAGACCGCCATGTAGACAGCTTCCATGCGCTCGTGCCAGTTCATCAAGAAACGCCGCACTTCGGCCGCGGACTTTCCCGACGCTTTCTCGTCAACCTTGTATCCTTGACCGACCAACACCTGCCAATGCTTGGACCAGGTGCATAAAATTCGATCCAGCCGTAACACGGCGCGAAATTGACTATG
>DATEWL010000073.1:0-3571 GCA_035258025.1 Candidatus Acidiferrum sp.
GGGCTCTTCGAGGAGGGCATTAATCGCGGTGTCGACGGCTACCGGGTCCAGCAGCGGCTCATCTCCCTGAACATTCACGAAGACGTCGCCTTTTTCGTGCGCGGCAACTTCGGCGACGCGTTCGGTGCCGGTGCGGTGGTCCGGACGTGTCATGCGGGCGGCCCCGCCGAAACTTGCTACGGCCTTCATGATGCGTTCATCGTCTGTTGCGACAATCACGCGGTCGGCTCGACCAGCCAGCTTGGCCCGCTCATAGACGTGCTGAATCATCGGTTTGCCAGCCAGCGAAACGAGGGGCTTGCCCGGCAGACGCGTGGAACCGAACCGCGCGGGAATGACGATGACGACCTCTGGATTGGTTGAACTCATGCTCCCGAGTCTCCCATATCATCAGGATTCCATAAGCAGAGAGTCTCGCACATTCGGGAATATTTGGGGACTGCTTGCAGTCCTTTTATCTATATTTTGAATCCTATCTGTGGATGAAAACCGAGCAATGTGCAATCTTGCATATTGATGGGAGCTGGCATGACGGAAAATTGGCATGGATTTGCGCGGACCACGGGGTACCAAGTGAGAGCCGAAATAGGATTTGCCTTGTCTTCGCTTAGGCGAGTGGTAGAATCACACACAGTCCGAGCCGCGCGGCCGTTCTGGGTAACCGGAGCGTTGGGGGTGCCGTGAAACGCGATGGAACTAGGTTTCGCGTTTTTGTCTTTTCCGTTGCTGTGCTGGTACTTGCCTGCCTTGCCGTGTCCCGCACGGCAATTCTTGCTGCGCAACAATCCCAATCCCAGGCGCAATCTCCCGCAGAAGACACAAAGCAAAACGAAAACAAGCACAAGGATAACGTAAAGAAGGACACGCCCGGGCAAGTGCTAAAGCCGGGACGAACGTTGAAAATGGACGTGGACCTTGCGCTGGTCAACGTCACCGTCACGGATCCATACAATCGATTGGTTACCGGCCTGGAAATGGAAAACTTTCGCGTCTTTGAGGACAACACCGAGCAGGAAGTGGTGACATTCTCTGCCGAAGACGTTCCTATTTCGATCGGCGTGGTTTTTGATTTCAGCGGCAGCATGTCCAACAAAGTCGGCAAGGCGCGTGAAGCCGCCGTTCAATTCTTCAAGACCGCCAACCCCTCTGATGAATTCTTTTTGGTAAGCTTTAACGAGCGAGCAGAACTGACCAGTGCCTTTACAAACAGCGTTGAAGATCTGCAAAGCAGCTTGATGCTGACCTCGGCGAAAGGGCGAACAGCCCTACTCGATGCCATCTACCTGGGCCTGAGCCAGATGAGAGGTGCACACAACGGCAAACGTGCCTTGCTCATTTTATCGGATGGAGGAGATAATCATAGTCGTTACAATGAAAGCGATATCAAGCGGTTGGTGAAGGAAGCGGACACCCAGCTCTATGCAATCGGCATCTTTGACGCGCTAGGATATCGTAACCGCACGCCGGAAGAACTGAACGGTCCGTCGTTGCTTTCGGAAATTACGGAGATGACGGGGGGCCGGGTATTTTCCGTCGAGAAGTTAGAAGACCTTCCTGACATTGCCTCAAAAATTGGCATGGAGCTGCGAAATCAATATGTCCTGGGATATCGGCCGAGCAACAAAGCGCACGACGCACGCTGGCGAAAAATCAAGATCAGGCTACGAGCTCCAAAGGGGCTTCCGCCGCTCAATGTATTTGCGAAATCGGGATATTACGCGCCCAGCCACTGAGTTTGCGTTCTTGAGCATTTCGCCCTTCTCTCGTCTGCTGCTGCTTCTCTGCATGATGGCTCTCTTCGTCTCGCCGAGCCTTGCGCAGATTCCCATTCAGACGCCGCAGCCCCTTCCTCCGGGACAAGATCCAAATGCCGGAAAACAGGGCTCGACGATCAAGATCGACGTCGGTCTCGTCGTCCTTCATACCAGCGTGCTCGATGATCGCGGCAAATTTGCCGACGGTCTGACCGCTGATAGCTTCCGAGTATTCGAAGACAAAGTGGAACAGAAGCTCGCTACCTTTAAGCGCGAAGATGTTCCCGTCAGCATGGGCTTGGTGATCGACAATAGCGGCAGCATGCGCGACAAGCGGCCCCGCGTTAACGAAGCGGCCCTCACGCTCGTTGAGTCCAGCAACAAGCAGGACGAAGCCTTCGTGGTCAACTTCAACGACGATTTTTATCTCGATCTCGACAAGGACTTCACCAACAGTATTCCGGAATTGAAAGAGGCGCTCGAGCGCATCGATTCGCGTGGCAGCACAGCGCTCTTTGACGCCATTATCGGCTCGCTCGATCATCTTAAAAAAGCCGGCAAAGACAAGCGCGTCCTCCTCGTGGTGACCGACGGCGAAGACAACGCCAGCCACAATTCACTCGAAAAAACGCTTCGCGAAATTCAGAAGACTGACACGGTGATTTACACCATCGGCTTGCTCGGCGACGAAAAAAGAAAAGACAAGAATCACGCTATGAAAGCGTTGAAGCAGATCGCCGAGGCCTCGGGAGGCCTGGCGTTCTTTCCGGAAAGCGTCGACGACGTGCACACTATCTGCGAGCAGGTCGCTCACGATATCCGCAACCAGTACACGCTGGCGTACTATCCTTCGAATACAAGGAAAGACGGCACTTTCCGTTCGGTGAGCGTGCAGGTGATTCCACCTCGCGGCCGTGGCAAGCTTGTCGCTCGCACTCGCAATGGCTACTACGCGCCGGGCAGTCCTTCATCCGCATCGGGGAACTAACCTATCCTTTGAAAACTTGTCCGTCGCGCTGGTAGTGATTCTGCACGCGCAGCGGCATCGGAATACGATGTCCGGCCCGTTTAGGGGATTTCCGCGCGCGGTCTGGTGGAATTGGGCTTGGCGCTCGCTGAGACTCCGGGTCCCTTGATGTAACGGCTGGCGAATGTCAGGAATGTTGGCCAATTTGGGGCGGGTGTGTGGCCGCCACTGTGCTGCCGGTAAGCAAGGTCGCCGTCGATGAGCGGAGTCTCGATCGGCGGAAATTCCACGGTGCCCAAATCTTTTTTCCCGAGAAGTATGTAGACCGGCCCTGCAGCGACCGTGGCCATAAACATTCCGCGGCCATCCACCCAGCCGTCGCCTTGCGTTGCGCCTGCGCCGATAAATACGGGGCGAGGCGCGGCGAGCGCAATCAATTCATGCGAATCGATAGGCAAATCGTTCGGGGTCAGCGGTCCGGCATATTTCAAGAAATCTCCAGCCATCCAGTGATATTCGCCGGTGCCCGCAACGTTGCCAATCTGTTCGCCGAAATTCCGGCGATAGAGAGCGGCTCCGGCTGCTCCGGAAGAACTCACGTAAGCAATCGCATAGCGCGGATCGTAGGCCATGGTCACTAGCGCTGCTTTGCCGTAACGTGAGTGGCCCTCAATCCCGACTTGGCGCGCGTCCACGGATTTGTCCGACTCGAAATAGTCCATTGCTCGGCTTGCGCCCCAAGCCCATGCGCGGAGCGCGCCCCAATCGTCCAACTTGCGCGGCTGTCCTTTGTTCACTAGGCCGATGATTCCTTCGGTCAGTCCATCGCCCTTATCGGCCTGCACGCTGG
>DATEWL010000074.1:0-2001 GCA_035258025.1 Candidatus Acidiferrum sp.
GAGCCCGCGCCGGTGTCCGGGCCGCGAGCGGCGTTTTCCCGCAAATAGTGAATGATGGCGCCGGCCGCGGCGAGCGCTTGCGGATGCTCATCGAGCCCCAATCCCGTAAGTTCCGCGACGCCAAACTGTTCGCGCAAGATCCGGTCGGCATAATCGCGCTGGAAAATCCAATCCTCGAGACGGCTTTCGACACCCCCGCTGCCTTCGAGCAGGGAACTTTTCGCGGTTTCGAAAAGCTGTTGTGGCCGAGGAAGAAGCGTTTCGCGCGGGTGGAGAAGCTGCAACTCGTCGCGAAGAGCCTCGTCGGCATCGGGCCCGGAAAATTCTGTGGACTGAAATTCGCCGGTCGAAAGGTCCACAAACGCAAGGCCAACCGGCGAACCAGACGGATGCTTAGCCACGGCCGCCAAATAATTGTTTTCGCGTGCGTCGAGAACCGACCCGTCGGTGGCCGTGCCCGGCGTGATGACACGGACGACTTCGCGACGCACCAGCTTTTTACCCGGCCCCGGTAGTTCCATCTGATCGCAAATCGCAATTTTGAAGCCGCCGCGGATGAGCCGCGCGATGTAGCCATCGGCTGCGTGATAGGGCACGCCACACATGGGAATAGGCTGGCCTTTTTCGCGGTTGCGAGAAGTCAGAGTGATTTGCAGTTCGCGCGAAGCCAGGATGGCGTCTTCGTAGAACAGCTCGTAAAAATCGCCCAGTCGAAAAAGCAGCAACGCGTGCGGATACCGCGTCTTAATCGCGTGATACTGCTGCATCAGTGGTGAGGTCGGCTCGGTCATTGCTCAGCCTGTATTTCCCGTACCGTCGAAAACACAAACACGCGCGCGCGCGCGAGCCTTGCCAGTAGGGGCGCAGCATCCTGCGCCGCTACAACCGCGGACGCAACCAATCTCGAATTGCGTGCTCCGCTCATTCGTGGATTCCCAGCCCATTTAGAAGAAAAGCATAATCCAGCGCGATCTCCCGCAAATAATCGTAACGACCGGAAGCCCCGCCGTGCCCCGCGCCCATATTCGTTTTCAAGAGCAGCAAATTCGCATCGGTTTTCAACGTACGCAACTTCGCGACATATTTTGCCGGTTCCCAATACATGACCTGGCTGTCGTTCAGCCCCGTTTTTACAAGCATCGTCGGATAAGCCGTGGCCGCAAGATTCGTATACGGGCAATAGCTCTTCATATAAAAATAATCTTCCGCGATACGCGGGTTGCCCCACTCTTCATACTCGCCGACCGTCAGCGGCAGCGAAGCGTCAAGCATGGTATTCAGCACATCGACGAAAGGCACGTGATTAATGACCATGCGAAAGAGATCAGGCCGCATGTTTGTGGTCGCGCCCATCAAGAGGCCACCCGCGCTGCCACCTTCTATGATGATCTTTTGCGGCGTGGTATAGCATTGCGCGATGAGATGCTCGGCCGCGGCAATAAAATCAGTAAATGTATTGCGCTTGTGCCGCAGACGGCCAGCGTCATGCCATGGTTTGCCGAGTTCGCCGCCGCCGCGGACGTGCGCAACAGCAAAAATCACGCCGCGATTGAGAAGACTCACGCGGTTGGAGCTGAAATTCACGGCGATGGAGTGGCCGTAGCTGCCGTAGCCGTAAAGCAGCAACGGCGCGGAGCCATCCAGCGGCGTGTCACGTCGATAGACGATCGAAACGGGCACGCGTGCCCCGTCTTCCGTCGTGGCGTGAAGCCGTTCGCTGACGTATTGCGAGGCGTCGTACCCGCCAAGCACAGGCTGCTCTTTGCGGAGCACGCGTTCGCGCGTTCGAACCTCGTAGTCAAACACGGAACGCGGCGTTACGAAGGATTCGAATTGGTAGCGCACAAAGGATGCGTCGAACTCGGGGTTATCTCCGAGTGATGCGTTGTACGCGGGCTCCGAGAATTCGATGCGGTGCGATGCGGAGAGAGCATTGGGTGCTTCAGCCCCGAGGTCCACGATACGGAGATAAGGCAACCCTCCTTCACGTTCGAAGAGAAC
>DATEWL010000075.1:0-2265 GCA_035258025.1 Candidatus Acidiferrum sp.
TTCATCCCTGCGGAATTCGATAGTCGCGGCTACTATCCAAACACGAAAACGAAATTGCTTGTAGCGTCTCCCATCAACATGGAAAAGGAGTTGGAGAAGAACACCGATGCCGAGTGAAAAACTTCAGATTCACGCCGTCATCCTAGCAGGAGGGCGCGGGACGCGCTTCTGGCCGCGCAGCCGTACTCGCACGCCCAAACAGCTTCTCAACATCGTCGGCCAAGATACGATGCTTGAGCAAACCGTCGCTCGCTTGAGCTCGCTCATTCCTCCCGATCGTATCTGGACCGTTACGAATGCCGAGCAAGCTGTGGCCGTGAAGAAACAAGTTCCGGCCGCGGCACGAAAACGCGTTTTGACAGAACCGATTGGCCGCAACACGGCTGCTGCCATCGCGCTCGCGGCTCTTCACGTGCGGCACGCCACGAAAGGCGATGCGCTGATGGCCGTGCTGCCTGCCGACCACTTCATCGCGCAGCCGGACAAATATCGCAAAATCGTCAGCGCAGCCCTCGATCTTGCGCGTGAGCCCGGCCGCATGATCGTTCTTGGCATTCCTCCAACCCGCCCGGACACGGGCTTCGGATACGTCGAGCGTTTCGGAGACGCTCTCGGACCGAGCGGGTTCCCCGCCTTTGCCGTCCGTCGCTTCACGGAAAAACCAGCGCTGGATCTTGCGAAGCAATACGTAGCCTCCGGCAATTTTCAATGGAACGCCGGCATGTTTTTCTGGCGCGCCTCCACCTTTCTCGAAAATTTGAAGTGTTTTCTTCCGAAAACGTACGAAGCTCTTGAATCGCTGGCCGACAGCATCGGCAAGAAAACTTACGAGCGCCGCCTGCGTGCAATCTATCCGAAACTAGAAAATATTTCTGTCGATTACGCCATTCTCGAAAACGCCACGCGCCAGGAAAGTTCTCCGCGCGTCTTCGTGATTCCCGCGGACGTCGGATGGAGCGATATAGGCTCATGGGCCGCCGTGTACGAACTGCTCGCCAAACAATCCGGCGATAATGTTTTGGCCGGCCACGGCCTCGCTCTAGATGCCACCGGCAATTTTCTCTACAGCCCGACGAAATTCGTCGCCGCCATAGGCATCCGTGACCTGATTGTGGTTGAAACTCCCGACGCGCTTCTCATCGTCCCCCGCGAGCGTGCCCAGGAGGTCGCTAAAATCGTAAAATCCCTCGAAGAACGAAAGCTAAACAAACTGCTGTAAGAGGTTTTTCTGGACGTCTCAGTCCAATCTGGCCGTTTGGCGGATATATCGCTTCGCGTATACTTCCTCTTGTCCCTTATGACCGCGATTAAATTTGGAACTGATGGCTGGCGCGCCGTTATCGCCGAAGACTTCACGTTTGCGAACGCTCGCATTGTAGCCCAGGCCATCGCACGCTACGTCGTGCGTTGCGAGGACGCGCGCAAGGGTGTGTTGATCGGCTACGACCACCGCTTTGCGTCAGATACCGTGGCTGCCGCCGTCGCCGAAGTGATTGCCGCAACGGGAACACCCGTATGGCTTGCCGACAAGCCCTGTCCCACGCCCACAATTTCCCTACTCGTTCGTCAGCGCGCGGCCGCAGGGGGCATCCTTATCACGGCGAGCCACAACCCCTACCAATGGAACGGTATTAAGTACAAAGCGAGTTATGGCAGCAGCGCCCTTCCATCGATCGTCGCGCAAATCGAAATCGACCTTGCCGAAGTGCAAAAGAATGCAGCAGCGCCTCTCCCTCCCCGGAAAGAACTGATTCAATCGCTCGAGCCGCGCGCTCCTTATCTCGATACCATCGAGAAACTGATCGACTGGCAGCGGCTGCGCGACGCCAAGTTGCGTTTTGTTTGCGACCCCATGCATGGCTCTGCGACCGGTCTGCTGCCCGACCTTTTCGCGCGCAACGGAATCGCCTGCGACGAAATTCGCGCCACGCGCGACCCGCGCTTCGGCGGCGTGCACCCAGAACCGATTCCGCCGCACATCGCGCCGTTGCAGGAGGCCGTTCTCGCCGGCAAATACGACGCTGGCCTGTGCGCCGACGGCGATGGCGACCGCATCGGCGCCGTGGACCGGGACGGCTCCTTCGTCAATCCGCACCAAATCTTCGCGCTTCTCGTCTGGCACTTAGCCTGCACCCGCAATCTGCCCGGCGAAATTGCAAAAACCTTTTCCGTTACCAAGCTGATTGACAAACTTGCCGCCAAGTTTGGCCGCAAGCTCCACGAAGTTCCCATCGGCTTCAAGTACATCTGCGAGCTGATGCTCGA
>DATEWL010000076.1:0-4809 GCA_035258025.1 Candidatus Acidiferrum sp.
CTCCTCGTCGAACTCGACGGTCCCATCGCCGAAGTCGAATCCCTGATGGCCCACGTCAACGAAATCTGCCGCGCTCACGCCGCCTCCGAAATTCGCGTCGCCCAATCCGACGCCGAGCGCGCCCTGGTCTGGAAAGGCCGCAAAGCCGCCTTCGCCGCCATGGGCCGCATCTCCCCCAACTACATCGTCCAGGACGGCGTCATCCCCCGCACCGCGCTTCCGCAAGTCATGTCCGAAATCTCGCGCCTCAGCGCCGCCGCGGGCATCCGCGTCGCCAACGTCTTCCACGCCGGCGACGGCAATCTCCACCCGCTAGTCCTCTACGACGCGCGCATCCCCGGCCAGCAACACGCCGCCGAAGCCCTCTCCGCCAAAATCCTGGACCTCTGCATCGCCGCCGGCGGCTCCATCACCGGCGAACACGGCGTCGGCCAAGACAAAAAATACGCCATGTCCAAAATGTTCGCCGAACCCGACCTAGCCACCATGCAACGAGTCCGCTGCGCCTTCGACCCGCTACAACTCAGCAATCCCACTAAAGTGTTCCCAACGCCACGCCTCTGCGGCGAAAAACCCGGCGAATACTCCCCCCACCCCGCCGAACTCTCCGGCGCCGCCGACCGCTTCTGATGTCATCGGCTCCGTCTAACGCGGCCGAGGAGTTTACCTTCGAACTCTGTCGCCGTTCGTTCTTATCTCTATGGTCGTACCGAAACCCCAGACAGTCGCCCCGCGGCAATGAACTCTGCGATGTACTTGTTGTTTGCGAACCTGATGTGCTCATCTTCAGCGTAAAAGAGATACAGCTAAAGGACACAGCACGCCCAGAAACGGACGCAAAGCGATGGCTCAGAAAAGCTGTGGAAGAATCCTCCGCTCAAATTTACGGAGCCGAAAGCACAATCTTGAAATCTGCGAATGTTGTGCGCCACGACAGCTCGTTTGGTCCCCCCTTTCCGAAACCCGCTAATATTTAGAGAATAGGCGTGGCTCTTGGGAGTCAGGGCAAGGTGCGCCTGCCATATGGCGATTTTGGCAAGGGGTTCGTTCATGTCTTTGATGAACGATCTACCATGATTCTCCTTCGTGAGTTGAATACGATTACTGACTTCGTTTTATACTTGCGCGAGAAGGAGCAATTTCATCGCGCTGCCGCCACGACACACTTTGAGGGACGTGAAGAGGACCTGCTCGCCCTTTACATACACGGTGGGCGAAAATTCCCATCCGGTTACGACATGTTCGTTATTGGGGACGATCTGTGGGATCAGGTACAAGCAAAACCTGAATATCGCCGCCGCATCGCGGCGGATGCGCCGAGCTACTTATGGGACGGAATCGTCGAGAGTTTATGCAAGGACACGCTAAACGACAATCTTGAGTTTGGCCCCGGTTTGACCGGCACCGAGCGTGCGATCCGCGTGATGGCGCGCGAACATAGGTTCGCCAGACGAATTCTCGGTAAATCGTTCAAAGAATTTCTGGATGCTTCGCAGCGGATTCGATCTCGCATGACAACTTCGCCGTCCGGAGTGCTGTACGAATTCTTAGCAATGCCACGCGGCACAGACCGTAAATACCGTGTCGCAGAATTAGGTAATAGATGCTTCGTGGCCCGAGGTCTCAATAAAAATGTCACCACGGTGGTAGGAATTGCGACTGAGCAATACGAGAAGGGCCGAGGATTCTCCCTCGACCTAATCCATCTATACCAACCCGTTTGGACGTCAGAGCACCAAACTAACATGGAGAAAATGCAGCGAGACCTCGGTTACTTTGTATCGCCGCAAACTATCAAAAGCTCTGAGGACGAGTACCCGCTCGAGTGAATGCGTAAGTGAGTCCTTCTCGACACGAACCGCGGTGCAATTCACGCCTCAAAGTATTAGACTTGTCTATCGCGCACTCGCGCGATCCTCGCAGCCCCGTCTCAATGCTGCAAGGAGGGTACCTATATGCCGCTCGTTGTTCTCCGTATTTCAACTCTAAGGAAAATCCTGATCATTGCTGCCGCCGTGGCCGCCTGCGCTTGGTTTCAGACTCCTGCTGCTTTGGCGCAACACGTCGGCCACCCTGCCGGGGGCGGGCACTTCAGAACTGGTGGCCATGTAGGCACACCCCATGTGGCGGCCGCACCGGCTTCGCGCGCAATGTTTTTGCGCCCCCCGGGCGGTTTCCCGGAGCGCTCCCTTCTCATTCTTCGCCGCCCTTTCTTCATCCGCGCGCCGTTTCTTTGGTCCTGGCAAGCCTTCAACTCTTCTTGGTGGCTGTACTGCGGCCCCGTCTGGGGCTGGAATTCAGGCTGCGGTGATTTCTTATCTTCTGCACCTACTACTGAACACTTTCTCGCCCCGCCCCTCACTTACGCGAGTCCTGTTTACATCTACAGCCCGTATGGGCAGCCGTTAGTGCAGCTCTGTCTGCAGGACGGCACGGTGTATAACGTGAACGACTACTGGTTCGTCGACAACCAGATACATTTCACCATGGTCGATGAGAGCGGCAGGAAATCCGTCGAGCAGGTGATCGCCTTCGACGATTTGGATGCACAAAGAACCATCGATGTGAATTCGCGCCGCGGATTCCGAGTCGTGATGCGCAGCGAGCCCCTCGAGCAGTATTTGCGAGATCATCCGGATCTCACGCCGCCGCTCCTGCAGCCTACTCAAAAGGACTAATCCGCGCCCCACCACCGCCGTTTAACCCCGATGCCCCAGCCTCCTTTCTTGAGGCCACGTCTTACTCTGCCCTTCTCTTCTTTGCCCACACTTGGTCCGAGACCAGGTACCTTGCCTCGCTTACCGCCAGTCGGGCCACGCGTCATAGCATGTAGCCGCTCCTCTGCGCGGTCCAAGTCTGTGGAGAATACTCATGATTACACTCAGGACTGAACTGAAATGGATCGCACTGGCTGGACTCATGCTCTGGGGCGCGACGGCGCGGGCGCAGTTTCCAAATAAATTCACCAATTTGAAAATCTTGCCGAAAGATATTTCCAAGGCGGAGTTGCAATCCACGATGCGGGGATTTGCGTTTGCGCTGAATGTGCGGTGCGAACATTGCCACGCCGAAAAACCTGGCGGAAAAAAGTTCGAAATGGACTTCGCAGCCGACGACAAGGAAGCCAAGAAGACGGCAAGGCTGATGATCGAGATGGTAGCAACGATCAACCGGGACTACATCAACAAAGTCTCCACGACTCCAATCCCGGTGCAATGCGTGACCTGCCATCACGGCTTAACCGAACCCCGCACGCTGAACAGCGTTCTAGCCGAAGCCATAGATAAGAAGGGCATCGACTCCGCGGTGGCTCTCTACCAAGATTTGCGACAGAAGTACTACGGAAGTGGACAGTATGATTTCGGCGAGACGTCGCTGAATCAGCTAAGCGAATCCCTGCTCGCCCAAAAGAAATACAAAGGAGCCATGACCATTATGGAAATGAGCTTCGATTCCAACCACCCGGATTCGGTATGGTCTTACCACATGCTCGCAATGGCTCATCAAGCTAACGGACAAATCGACAAAGCCATCGCCGACTACCGCAAAGTGCTGGAGCTTCACCCAGACGACACCTGGGCCAAAGACCAGATCGTTTCCCTCTCGAAAGACAAATGAGCACAAAGCCGTATGTCCCAGCCTCGGTTTTGAGCCCGGCTTCGCCTCACGAGCGGTTATCTATCCGCTCTTCCAATACTGCGGCCACGGTATCGCCCGCTTCCTTCCCGATCGCTTTGCATAAGTCCGCCTTTACAGGCAGCTTATGCGTGCCGTCCCGCATCGCCATAAACGAACTCCCACATTCGGCGACCTCGAAGCCGACGCCCCCGACCGCTTCTAATGTCATCCGGCGGATGGTGGGGAAAATAATTGGTTAATTTCCGTTTACTCCTAATCAGCCATTTCGTCGTGAAGCACCCATAAAACGTGCTCCTTAATGAATTTCATTTTCGCGTGCTTGGCCACCGCTTCTAGTAGTCTTAGTACCCAAAGATTCTACAGAGTTTGGATTTTTTTCCTGTCGATTCACTCCCACATGGAAATAAATCTTCCTAGAATCATGGAGTTAGAAGAGGTCCTCACGGCATACATCCTGCACTCTACTAAGCTGGAGGTGTCATGTTTCTCAGAAAAAAACAATACCTTGCCTTCGGCGGAGTCTTGCTCTCACTGGTGGGGATTATTGCGGCGGCTGCGGCGATCTCTGGCCGACCCAAGCCCGTGACCGTTCCCGAACAGACGGCGATTGCTGTCACTCTTGATCAAGGATTGGCAAGTGACCAGAACCGTCCCGGTGATCATTTCGAGGCTACCGTTTCTGTGCCGATCGTCATTGATGAACACACTGTCATTCCGCAGGGTGCCCATGTCGAAGGACTCGTTGTGGATTCGCGCCCATCTGGCCGCCTGAGGGGTCGCGCGCGTCTCCAACTCTCTCTTGAATCCATCGATGTGGCTGGCAAGTCCTATCAGCTACAGACAACCGCTTCCCAGAAGGTCGGCGGCAATCACAAGAAGCGCAACTGGGCTTGGATCGCCGGAGGAGGGGGTGGAGGACTTTTGGTTGGCGCGATGGCGGGTGGAGGGAAAGGCGCGTTGATTGGAGGACCGATCGGTGCCGGAGCGGGCACCGTCGCGGCCTATATGACCGGGAAAAAGGACATACATCTCAGCCCGGAAACGCCCCTGACGTTCCATCTGGCGCAGCCGGTCACGATCGACGTAAAAAGCTAGGGGTCGACTTAATCAGTCTTGAAAATCTGTGAGAGTTCGGTGCAATCCCTTCAGAAAGCGATTGCACGACGCCTT
>DATEWL010000077.1:0-2913 GCA_035258025.1 Candidatus Acidiferrum sp.
CGTCACGCCATACGAAGGCTATATCGCTGTGGCTGAAAAACTGAACTCACTCGCCCCTGGCAATTTCGCGAAAAAAACAATTCTGCTAAATTCCGGCGCCGAAGCCATCGAAAACTCCATCAAGATCGCCCGCGCCTACACAAAACGCCCCGCGGTGATTTGTTTCGAAGATGCTTTCCACGGCCGCACCCTTCTCACCATGTCGCTGACCAGCAAGACGCATCCGTACAAAGCGGGCTTCCAGCCGTTTGCCAGCGACATCTACCGCATTCCGTTCGCATATCCATATCGCAATCCATCCGGCACAAGTTCCGCCGACTTCGCGCATCATCTCGAAGATGCCTTCAAACGCTCCGTCGCCCCGGAATCCGTCGCCGCTCTGATCGTCGAACCAGTTCTCGGCGAAGGCGGCTTCGTCATTCCGCCCCGCGATTACTTCAAGCTCCTCCAAAACATTTGCCGGAAACATGGCATCCTCTTCATCGCCGACGAAATCCAGTCCGGCTTCGCGCGCACCGGCAAATGGTTCGCGTCCGAACATTTCGGCATCGAGCCCGATCTAATCGCCATGGCGAAGTCGCTTGGCGGAGGCATGCCCATCGCCGCCGTCACAGGCCGCGCCGAAATCATGGACGCGCCCGGACCGGGCTCTCTCGGCGGCACCTACTGCGGGCACCCCGCTTCCTGCGCCGCGGCACTCGCCGCCATCGAAACCATCGAAAAAGATGGCTTGCTCGCGCGCTCAACCGCTATTGGAGAACACTTTGAAGAACGCGCCCGTGGCTGGCAGAAAAAATGGTCCTTGGTCGGTGACGTTCGCGGCCTCGGCGGCATGTGCGCCATCGAATTGGTCCGCAACGCCGAAACTCGCGAACCTGCCGACACCGAAACAAAAGAAATCGCCAAATATTGCTATGAGCACGGCCTTGTCATGATCACCGCCGGTACGTTCAACAATGTGATTCGCATTCTCGTCCCGCTCATCGTCACCGATGAACAGTTCAACGAAGGACTGGACGTGCTCGAAGCCGCGCTCGCAGGCGTCGCCGAACGCAAGCAGGCTGCGCTTTCTCACGCATAGCTGTGCACCAAACCATGCACGCGCGCCCAATAGCAGCGAGTCGCATCTAACATATGGAGATCTTCAGGAGTATCCGATGCAAGACACGATTACAAAATCCGCTAGCCCGGCCGCCGAACTAAAAGACCCGCGGCTTTTTCGCGAAGCCTGTTACGTCGATGGACAGTGGATTCAGGCAAGCTCGGGCCAAACAATCAACGTAGATAATCCCGCCACGAGAGAAATCATCGGCCGAGTGCCGAAACTCGGCGGCGCAGAAACTCGACGCGCTATCGAAGCCGCAAACACTGCCTTCCTCCCATGGAGCAAGAAAACAGCGAAAGAACGCGCCGCCGTCCTCCGCCGCTGGTTCGATCTGATGATGGCTCATCAGGAGGACTTGGCGCGGCTCATGACCCTCGAGCAAGGCAAGCCGCTAGCCGAATCGCGCGGCGAAGTTGCTTACGCTGCTGCGTTTCTTGAATGGTTTGGCGAAGAAGCCAAGCGCGTTTACGGCGACACGATTCCTCAGCATCAGGCCGACAAAAGAATTGTCGTCATCAAACAGCCCATCGGCGTCGTCGCCTGCATCACCCCCTGGAATTTTCCGCTCGCCATGATCACGCGCAAAGCGGGCCCAGCGATTGGCTCCGGCTGCACCGTGGTACTGAAACCGGCTTCGCAAACTCCGTTTTCTGCGCTCGCCCTAGCCGAACTTGCAGAGCGCGCGGGCGTTCCCAAAGGCGTGTTAAATATTGTTACAGGCTCGGCCGCGGAAATCGGCGTGGAACTCACGTCCAATCCCATCGTTCGAAAGCTCTCGTTCACCGGCTCCACGGAAATTGGCAAAATCCTCATGGCCCAATGCGCGGGCACGGTAAAAAAGCTTTCTCTCGAACTTGGTGGCAACGCGCCTTTTATAGTTTTTGAGGATGCGGACTTGGACGCCGCCGTCGAAGGCGCCATCGCCTCGAAGTATCGCAACAGCGGGCAAACTTGCGTCTGCACGAACCGCCTGCTCGTGCAAGACACCGTGTACGACGTCTTTGCCGGAAAACTGGCCGCCGCAGTAAAGAAACTGAAGCCCGCCCCCGGATTGGAAGCAGGTTCGACGCAAGGACCGTTGATTGACGACGCCGCTGTCGAAAAGGTCGAGAGCCACATCCGCGACGCACAATCCAAGGGCGCAAAAATACTCGTCGGCGGTCATCGTCACGCGCTCGGAGGCCGCTTTTTCGAGCCGACGATTCTCACCGATGTAACGCCGCAAATGGCCGTCGCACGTGAAGAAACCTTCGGCCCCGTAGCGCCGTTATTCCGTTTCAAGGCGGAAGCGGACGCCATCGCCCTTGCAAACGATACGGAATTTGGTCTCGCCGCTTATTTCTATGGCCGCGACATCGCCCGTGTCTGGCGCGTTGCCGAGGCGCTCGAGTACGGCATCGTCGGCATCAACACTGGAATCATTTCCACCGAAGTGGCGCCGTTCGGCGGCGTAAAAGAATCCGGCCTCGGACGCGAAGGCTCCAAGTACGGTATGGATGAGTACGTCGAAATCAAATATCTTTGTTTCGGCGGTATCACTACCTAATGTTGCGATCAGCAAATAGCCGTACCCGGCTTAGCCGCATACAGGCCCTAAAGCCCTAAATAGGATTAATGTCCTGGTTTTTCTCCAGCCGCGCTATCAGTCCCTGGATTTGTGTTTTCGCCTGATCAGGCGCTGCCGCAAGCGCGAGCTTCATCTCTTTCACCGCGGTCGGAAAGTCGCCTTTTGCCGAAGCCATCCGCGCCAGCTCGCCGTGTGTGTACCACTCGTTGGGACGCCTCTCTATGTTGATCTTAAAAACGGC
>DATEWL010000078.1:0-3216 GCA_035258025.1 Candidatus Acidiferrum sp.
AGTTGCAAGTCCGCATTGACCTGCCCCTGCTGTATCCCTGGTCTCAACTTGCCAAATACTGTGTAAGAAAAGTCGTCGCCGAAGTCGGCCAGCTCTTCCTTGGACAGCCCGAGTGGAACCCAGAGATCGGCCGCGACTCCCTGCATCATTCCGGGGAGCGGGAAGACGAAACTCTGAGGCATCACACCGACGACCGTGTAAGGCTTGCGGTCCAGATTGAGCGTCTGGCCCAGGATATTGTGCTGTCCGCCGAATTGGCGTTGCCAAAATCCGTAGCTCAGGATGACGACCTGATGCCCGAACTTCTCCTCCTGTGGCTCGAATACACGCCCTACAACTGGTTGCACGCCGAGTACATCGAAGAGATCACTGCTCATGCGGTTCGCGGTGACACGCGCAGGCTCGCCCCTCCCTGAAAATTCATAAGTCCAGACGCGGAATCCCCCGACACCCTCAAAGACATGATTCAGTTTCTGAATCTCGGCGATATCCGGCCCCGAGACGTTGAACGGTTCGGCGCTGAGGTTGGGCAATAGCTCTTTGACCAGCACTAAACGATGAGCATTGGCGTAAGGCAGCGGGCTAAGAAGCACTGCATTTACCACGCTGAAGATTGCGGTGTTAGCGCCAATGCCCAGGGCCAGCGTGAGGACGGCGATGGCAGTAAAGCCCGGACTCTTGCGAAACATTCGTGCGCCATAGCGAAGATCCTGAACCAGTTCGTCGAAAAACCTCGCACCTCGCGCTTTGCGTCCCTCCTCTTTGATGCTCTCTATTCCGCCGAACTCGATGTGCGCACGGCGCATGGCTTCCCCACGCGAAACGCCGCCGCGGACCAAATCCTCTGCCAGTGTCTCGATGTGGAAACGGAGTTCCACGTCCATTTCGCTCTCCGTTCGAGAACGCCGGAACACCGTCCGAGTCCACGAACGAAACCGGCTCCCGAGGGTCATAACGCCTCCAGCTTGCTGCCCGGGATTCCCACGATCCTCTGCGCCATCATTCGTACCTCAACGCGACGATGGGATCGACCCGCGTGGCGCGGCGCGCGGGGAGATAACTGGCGATCAACGCGACCAACAACAACAGGAGAGAAACTGCGATAAATGTTATTGCGTCGGTGGGACGCACGCCGTACAGCAAGGAAGAAAGCCAGCGGGTGGCCCCCAGTGCGCCCGCGATGCCAATTGCAAGCCCGATAGCCGCCAGGCGCATTCCGAACCCGAGCACGTCCCAAACAATCTGCGTTTGTGATGCGCCAAGTGCCATGCGAATTCCGATGTCGCGCATATGCTGAGCAACCATATACGACAGAACTCCATAAATCCCGACTGATGAGAGGAGTAGCGCAGTTGCGGCAAAAATGGCGAGCAGAAACGTGTCGAAATGAGAGCGCTCGAGGGTGTTGGAGATTTTCTGCTGCATGGTGGAGAGCCCGTAAATCGGGACTTCAGGCGCAACGGACGCCACTGTGCTTTGCAACTCTTGGACGGGGACGACGCCTCCGCGAGTCCGTACTACCAAGTCCATGGTGCGGCCAATCCAGTCCCACGCGCTGGGCGGCATTTGCGCGATCGGGATATAAAACGCCGGCTGTACCTGGCGGTCAAGACCCTGAGCACGAACATCAGCCACAACGCCGACCACTTCGTGCCAAACAGGATCCAGGCGGCCTTTTGGCCCGGACTCACAGCACGCGAAGCGTTTGCCGATGGGGTTTTCACCAGGCCACATCGTGCGCGCGAGCGTCTTGTTGACGATGGCGACAAAAGTGCGTTCGCGTGTATCTTGCAAGGTGAAATCGCGGCCGGCTTTCAGCGGCACGCGGGCGGTCGAGAGATAACTGGGCGAGATGATTTGCAATTGCGAATTGACCAGATTCGCCGAGTCAAATGGTTTGCCTTCGGGGAGCAAGCCGTTGCTGCTGCCTCCGCCAGCAAGCGGAGCGCGCGAAACGACGGCAACCGACTCCACGCCGGGCAAAGCAGCAGCGGCGGTGATCATGCGTTCAAACGCCTGCCGCGCAACGGCGGGATCGTGATAGCCAGGATCGGGCAGGCCGACACGCCCGACCACGACGTTGGAAGTATCAAAGCCCGGATCCACATGCGAGACGAGCAGCGCACTGCGGATGAGCAGCCCAGCGCCAGTCATCAAAATCAACGCCAGAGCGACTTCTCCGATTACCAGCAGACTGCGAACACGATCTCGGCTACCGCTGGAAATACCAGAGCTCGACTTGAAGATTTCGTTGAGCCGCGTGGAAGCGGAGCGGAGTGCTGGAGCCAGTCCGAACAGTAGACTGGAGATCAGAGCGACTGAGCACGCAAATACAAGCGCGCTGGCGTCGATTCGCGACTGGTCCAGCCGCGGCATTTCGGCGGGCCCGTGAGCAATGATCCAGGACAGAGCCCAATAGGCCAGCAAGACGCCAACAACCCCACCGGCAAGTCCGAGCACGACATTTTCCGCAAGAAGTTGACGCACGATGCGGCTCGGCGAGGCTCCAAGCGCCGCGCGCATGGCAATTTCTTTTTGGCGCGTGCGGGAGCGAGCCAGCTGCAAATTCGCGATATTTGCACAGGCAATCAACAACAAGAAGCCAACCGCCGCGAGCATCATGCGCAGTCCCAACCGCTGATCGCCGAGAAGCACCGAAGTGAGCGGCTGAATGCGAAAACCGCGGTCCTTGTCGTCCAGCGGATACAACTGCTGCAGCCGATGTGCGATTACATTGAGTTCCGATTGTGCTTGAGCTTGGGACGTGCCGGGCTTGAGTCGTCCCATGACGTTCAGATAGTGGTCATCGTGATCGGCAAGCTGTTCGGCGGTGTACGCTGCCGGAACCCAAAGGTCGCTGTTGCTGAGCAATGGATCGAAACTCTTAGGCATAACGCCAACCACGATGGTAGGCAGGCCGTTGATTCGGATCGGCTGCCCGACGATCGAGGGATCCTCCTTAAGCCGTGTGCGCCACAAGCGCTCGCTGATGACCACCACTTTCGGCAGGCCAGGCCTGTCCTCTTCGGTTGTGAAGACGCGCCCGACCATAGGCTGAACGCCAAAGGTGGCGAAATAATTCGCCGTCGCGATTTCGCCATCCACACGCTCGGGTAGTTCTCGAGCTTCGAGGTTGAAACTTGCGTTGTTCGAAGCGCTAAGCTCCACAAACGAAGCGCTCTGTTTTTTCAAATCAGCGAAGTTGCCGACCGAGAC
>DATEWL010000079.1:0-9457 GCA_035258025.1 Candidatus Acidiferrum sp.
TGGTCCGGCTAGAACCTTAATCTGGTGCAAAATCCCGCGCTGTGTGAGCTGCGTAAGCGGCGGCCGTCGCATCGCGAATTTTCCTACCAAGGACTTATCGGTCGAGGCTAGCAATCTCCCTTCGTGATCCGTAATCGAGACTTCATATATTGAGGATGCGACCACGGCTGTCTGTAGCTGAGCCTGCAACCCTTGGCTTGCACCCAATGCATAGGCTACATAGTCGCGGATGTCTTCAGGAGCGTTGGATTCGGGCCGCCAGCCTTGAGCCTCGGCATCGCGCAGCGCACGCCTTACTTGGTCGAAGGTACTGGTGGCAATATCCTGCGCTCTTTTCTGGCTTTGATCCAACACCTGCTGAAGGAGTAGCGCAAAATACACAAGGGACACCGCCGCCACTACCAGCAGCACTAGTCCTGACATCACCAGCGTGAGTTTTGTTCGCAGCCGTAGCTGCATCGCGGGTTCCTACTCTGCCTCGGCGCGTTCGCCGCCGTATTCTTTCAGCTTATTGTGGAGCGTCTTGAGGCTAATGGCTAGCAGTTCGGCCGCGCGCGTTTTGTTGTTTCCCGTGGCGTTCAGCGTCTGCAAGATGAGTTCACGCTCCATAGCGTCAACTGTTGTTCCAACAGGAAACTTGATCGACGACAGATCACCGGGGCTCTTCGGTGACGCCTTGCCAAACTCTCCGGGCAAGCACGCCCGTGTGATCAGCTCTTTGTCGCACATGATCGCCGCACGCTCGAGGATGTTCCGCAATTCGCGTATGTTGCCTGGCCAGGTGTGGCTCATAAAAATATCCATCACTTCGGCACCGATGCCTCGCACGTGCTTCCCGTGTTTGGCGTTAACGTCGCGCAAAATGTGTTCCACCAGGAGAGGAATATCATCTTTGTGCTCGCGCAGCGGAGGCAGATTGATGTGAAAGACGTTTAACCGAAAATACAGGTCTTGACGCAGCTCCCCGCCGGACACGGCTTTTTCCGGATCTTTGTTTGTCGCCGCGAGGACGCGCACATCTACGGGTGTCTCGCTTTTGCTTCCCAGCCGCCGTACTTTGCGGTCTTCCA
This sequence comes from Candidatus Acidiferrum sp., assembly GCA_035258025.1. Taxonomy (GTDB): domain Bacteria; phylum Acidobacteriota; class Terriglobia; order Acidiferrales; family UBA7541; genus Acidiferrum. The sequence goes on from DATEWL010000079.1 coordinate 1,071, forward strand.
GCACGCGCAGCAGTTTCGCTTGTGTTGGCGCGGGCATCTCGCCGATCTCGTCCAGCAGGAGCGTGCCGGCATCTGCGAGTTCAAAGCAGCCAATGCGCCGTTCGGCTGCGCCAGTAAACGCGCCTCGTTCGTGGCCGAAAATTTCGCTTTCCATCAGTGACTCGGGAATCGCGGAGCAGTTAATGGGCACAAAAGGACCGTTCGCTCGCGGAGATAGTTTGTGGATTGTCCGCGCGACAATCTCTTTTCCAGAACCGGTCTCTCCGGTGATCAGCACGGATGCCGAGCTCGGCGCAGCCATCTCCACGATGCGCATCACTTCCTGCATCGGCTTTGACGCGCCCACCAGTTCGCCTAGCCGTCCCGCCTCGCGCAACTGGCGCTGTAGCACAACGAGCTGGCGCGCGTCGCGTGCCTTGCTCAAAGCACGGTCAAGCAAAGCTCTAAGCACGGGTCCCTTTAGCGGCTTTTCGATGTACCAGAACGCTCCGGACTCGATGGCCGCCACGGCACGCTCTTCGCTTCCTTTTCCTGTGATGATTACGGCGGGAACGTCCAGCAGCTCCGGCCCGAGCTGTTTGAGCAAATCCAGCCCGTTCATTCCGGGCAGCTCGACGTCCGCGATTAGTGTATCGGGCTGATAGCTGGCAAATTTCGCCAGCGCCTCTTCCGCGGTCGCCACGCCAAGCACATCAAAGCCCCAGCGTTGCAGCAGCTGCTCGTAGCCTTTGCGCGCGTTATCTTCGTCCTCGACAATCAGCACGCGGTCCTTGCGCTCGAGCGGCTCCATCGCGCGCACCACACTTCTCGACTCATCCCCCATGCAGTCACGCCTCTCCCACGCGGAATGTCTTATTTTCGCAGATTCTGGTGCAGGCTGGACATCTCGACTGTAACAAGCTCACGCCACGCTTGCCAAGCCTATGCTGTTATCACGGCGGAGCTGGAGGGCATCAAATCTTTAAAAAGATAGCAATACGAAAACGTTGAACCGGCGCAGCCTCCGCGCTGCGCCGGTTCATCCCCGGCGTCAACAAATCCATGATTTAGTTCTAGCTCGAATTTCAGCCTTGTCCTCTGACATCCCGCGCTTAGGTATTCACCATCGGTGCCCGCTTAGCTCTACTCTTTAACCAAGTACAGCGCCCGCTCCAGCTCCAATTCCAGTTTCACGCCTTTCGGCAGCTCCAACTCACGACCCCGCCCTGACTCTACGAGATACGCCGTGATCGCTCCCAGCGCCGCGCCTTCCGCGGCTTCCTTTTTGTCCTTGTCTTTCACACCCTTCACCGCGCCGAGCGCCGCGCCTGCCGCAGCTGCTTGCGCTGCATCTTCCTGCGTGCTGCTTCTTCCCTCGATCAAGCCTTCCTGGCCGGGCTTGTTCTTCACGCTATGCTCACCGGGAACGCTCACGACTTCCGCCACGATAGGCAAACGGCCGAACTTGGTGTGAATTTCATCAAACGTCAGCCATATTCTTGCGCGCCCCGTCGTTCCCGCCGATTCCACATGACTCACGTGGCCCTCGATTTCCGCCCCGGACGGCAAGTAAATCCCGCTGCCCGCTTCCAGCGGCTCCAGCGTTTTCACTTTAAACTTTGCTCTTTCTGCCGTGCCCTTGGTGCCCAGATTATCTTCCAGGGACACCAGGAATTTTGTCCCGGGCGCAACGCCGTAGGTCTCCAGCGGCAATCCGTGGCGCTTGCCGTCCGCAGCTTTCGCCGCCTGGTCCTCGGGCGCTCCGATCTTGTCAGCAGAAACTATCGGTCTTTCTTGTGACGGCTGCGGAACCTGATCCCGCGAAGATTCCTGTGCCGCGCACGCCATGCCGAACCCTAGTGCCACTGTCAGCGCTGCTGCCGATGTTGCGTATCGTCTCCAATTTATTGTCCACATGATTGCCTCCAAGCTTCAACATCTGCCAATCCAAAATGCATGTCGTTCGCCATTGCCATTTTCCACAGCACCGGTAAGTGGCTGAAAAAGCAGTCAGTTGAGAGTCAGGCAGGGCAGACACTGCAGGGAATCGGAAGCCTGTCAGGAATTTGCGTCACCGCACTGCCTGCTAACGCCGACAGTGCAGGGATAAGCATTGGCACGGCAGAAGCCGTCATTGGGAAACTTATTTGGAGAGGAATCGTCGAATCCGCCGCAAGACCTGCGAGTACATGGCAGGTGTCACTCGTCCTGTCTGAGTGTTTTGCTGGCTCGGATGGTACACGCCGAAAAGCCGCGGGCCTCTGCCCGGTAGTTCCGTTTCAGCGCCGTGCGCGAAGTGAAATGCTGCTCTTGATGCAATGAGGCCGCGCCGCTTCAAAATTTCGAGGTACGCATCCCATGCGATTTTTCCGAGGGCCAGCACCGCGCGGGGCTGTAAGATTTCCAGCTCACGCACCAAGTAGCTTCTGCAATTTATGATTTCCGATGGAAGAGGCTTGTTTGCTGGAGGCGCGCAACGTATTGTCGCCGCGATGTAAGCATTTTTCAGGCGCAACCCGTCGTCGCGCCCCAGCGAAGTGGGCTGGTTGTCAAAGCCAGCCTTGTAGAGCGCCGCGTAAAGAAAATCTCCAGAGCGGTCTCCGGTAAAGACGCGCCCCGTTCGATTTGCCCCGTGGGCGGCAGGTGCAAGCCCTAAAATCAGAAGTTGCGCGTCGGGATCGCCGAATCCCGGAACGGGCTTTCCCCAGTACGTCCACTCGCGAAACGCCCGCCGCTTTTCTCGCGCTACTTTTTCGCGGTATTCGACCAGGCGCGGGCACTCCCGGCACGCCACAATTTCATCATCCAGAACTTTCAGCAGCGCAGTTTTCTCGGGCATGGTTGATAGTAAATAGTTGAACGAAAGTTGCTAGGAGAGTTTGCGCGCCATCATATGATTCACCTCATCATATGGAACAGTCACCTGGTGCAGCGAATCATAGGACCCGTGCGCCAGCCAGTCTTTCGCGACTCGTTGAAACGCACCCATCGCTGCCCGCATCGCTGATGATCCTGCGCTTACCCTAGCCACTCCTATTTTTTCAAGCTCGTCGAGAGATGGGCAGCCCTGCGATGCCAGAATGTTTAGTGGTGCGTCAAGAGCCTTCACCAATTTTGCGATGATCTCGCGATCGCACAGGCCCGGCACGAACAAGCAATCCGCTCCAGCCTCACGGTATGCGCGCAACCGTTCGACGGTCCTCTCAAATCGTGTTGCTTCCGGACCAATCGGCATCAAATATATATCTGTCCGCGCGTTGATCACGATTGGCACGCCCATCGCCGCCGCCGTCTCTCGAATCGCGCGAATATTCTTCACCTGGAGCCCCAGCTCCACGTGCGTGCTTTCGTCATCGCCTGTCACGTCCTCGAAATTGAGGCCCACCGCTCCCGACGCCACCACTGCTTTCGTGAAATCAGCAATCTCTTGTGGTGTTTTACCGTAACCAGACTCCAAGTCGGCAGTGACAGGAACGCGCACCGCCCGCGTAATTCTCGCAACAGCATCCAGCATTTCACCACGAGAAATGCGCTGCCCATCCGGATAGCCTAGGGAAAACGCCACAGCCGCGCTGCTCGTGGCAATCGCCGGATGGCCGACCTCCTCCAGAATTCGCGCGCTGACCACGTCCCAAGCGTTCGGCAGCGCCAAAATCCGCCGCCCATGATGCAGCTTCCTAAGTCTCTCTGCCTTTTCAGCTTGTGCTCTAACTTCCATTGGAATTCCCCCGCTTAACATCTCGCAAAACAATGCATGGTCTTTCTTTCGCAGCTAAGACTAGGTATTCGCCGCTTGAGACGAAACATCCAATTTGGAGAGCTATTTGCCAGGTCGAAGAATTCCGTGGCTGGGGGCGCCAGAAGATCTGCTTTACTTTGCGTTCAGGGCATTCGCCAGCACCACGGCTTCGTTGTGTTCCTCATCCTTCGCACCAAAGAGCAAGGTGACCGTTCCGTGCTCCTTCGCCATTTTCTTCAGTTCCTCGACCAGTCCTCTCTTTTTCGCCTGCTCACGGCGGTATTTCTTCTGGAATTCGCTCCACTTTTCCGGCTTATGCCCAAACCGTTTTCGCAGCGTATCGCCCGGAGCCACGTCCTCCATCCACGCGTCCAGGTGCGCGGCTTCTTTTGTTACCCCCGCGGCCACAATCGATCCACGAGCACGCGCCATGCATCTTCTTTCGCCGGTTTTTCATAAACACGTTTGATATTGATTATCGACGGCCCCACGTGGCCCACTGCCATCAATCAGTTTCCTCGAAACGCCCGATAACTCTGTCTGGCCCTCAACTCACTGCAAGAGTGCGAGCACCTCGTCATGGATCTTCCCGTTAGTGCTCACCATATTCCCGCTGTAGATCGATCGTTTTCCGTTCACGTCCGTCGCCCGACCGCCTGCCTCTTCCACAATCAATCCCAGCGGAGCCAAGTCCCACGCCTTCGAATGCATATCCAGCGCCGCCTCTATCGCTCCTTCGGCTACCAGCATGTGCTGCCAGAATCCGCCGAGAGAGCGCCCGTGCCGCGCCGCGTCCAAGAGCCGCCGCATCTTTTCGACCTTCTCTTTATTTTTGTTCTGCCCCGTCCCGCCTGTGAACGCCATTCCCGCATTCAACCGTTCAACGTTCGAAACGTGGATTCTTTTTCCATTCCGATATGCGCCTTCGCCGCGATATGCCCACCAGCGCCCGCCCAGCGCCGGTGCGCTCGCCATCCCTGCAACGATCTCGCCATCGAGCTCGATCGCCAGCAGCGTCCCAAAGGTCGCAATCCCGCGCGAAAACTCTTCCGTACCGTCGATGGGATCAATGATCAATCGAGCCCGCCCCGTTGTGGCCGGCCCTTTCGCATTCTCGCCGCCCATCTCTTCGCCCAAAACATCCATCACCAACCCGCTCGCGGCCACTTTGGCCCGTGCCATCTCTTCCACGCCGCGGTCTGCCTGAGTCACAGCCGAGCCGTCGTCCTTTCTGTCGATGCGAATTTCGTCTGTGCGGAAATATCGGATCGCGATCGCATCGGCCTCCCTCGCAAGCTCTTCCAGCAGCAAGCCATATTCTTCTCTGTATCCCATTCCTTCTCCCGTTGACCGATATCTCCAAGGAAGCGAATTTCCGCTATCCCCCAAATTCCAAGTTTCAACGTTCAAATCTGAAATTTCAGCTTCCTTTGCTCTCCCAATTGACACTACTTCCTTCCGCCTCTAGCATACAAAGCAATGGCTATAAGCGCCCAAGCTGACAGCGGCACCGTCCTCGACCGCATTCTGTGCGCACGCCGTCTTGAGGTGGACCACCGCAAACGCGTTCTTCCGGAAGCGGCTCTGCGCTATGGCGTCAATGCCGCAACTCCGCTGCGCGATTTTCCCGCCGCGCTCACACAAGATTCTCTGAATATTATCGCAGAGCTGAAGCCCGCCTCCCCCTCAAAAGGAATTCTGCGCGACCCTTTTCATCCGGTCGAGTTAGCGCAGTCTTTGGAAGCTGCGGGCGCCGTCGTTCTCTCCGTTCTCACCGAAGGCGAATTCTTTCGCGGCTCACTGAAAAACCTCCGCGACGCTCGGAAGGCAGTGAAGCTACCTGCCTTTCGCAAGGATTTCATCTTCGATACCTGGCAGGTCTGGGAGACACGCGCGAACGACGCCGACAGCTTCCTGCTGATTGTCGCTGCTCTTCAAGATGAGCTTCTTCGCGACCTCATCGCTCTCGGCCGCGAGATTGGCATGGAGCCCCTCGTCGAGGTTCACACCGCCGCGGAGCTCGACCGCGCCCTCGCCGCCGGAGCCCGCATCATCGGCGTCAACAATCGCGATCTGAAAACTCTGGAGCTCCGCGTCGAGACCTCCTTCGAGCTGATCGAGCGCATCCCCGACGCCTGCATTGCCGTCAGCGAGTCCGGCCTCCGCACTCACGACGATCTCACCAAACTCCGAAGCGCCGGCTTCGACGCTTTTCTTATCGGCGAAAGTCTCATGCTTTCGCCGGATCCGGCGGCCGCCCTGGGAGCTTTTCTCGGCGGGTCCGCGCAGCCGGTTTAACCAAGCCATGATCCTCGTCAAGATCTGCGGCATCACCAATTGGCCGGACGCCAAAGCCGCCTGCGACGCTGGTGCTGACATGCTCGGCTTCAATTTCTACGAAAAGAGCCTTCGCCGCGTTTCCACGGTCGAAGCCGCCACGATGCGCGGGAAGCTTCCTTCGGGTGTACAGGCCGTCGGACTTTTCGTGAACGCCAAGCCCTCCGAAATCAATTCGCTCCACGCGTTTGTCCGCTTCAGCGCCGCCCAACTCCATGGCGACGAGACCCCCTCCATCGTCTCCGAAGTTTCGCGCACCGTTCCGGTCATCAAGGCCTTTCGCGTGGCCGCGGATTTTCCGCTCTCGACGCTTGACAAATATCACGACGCGTTTGCTTTCTTGATCGATGGCTCTCGCACCGGCCAATTTGGCGGCACGGGCGTCAACGCGGATTGGAACGTTGCCCGGCGCGCTGTTGCGGCTCACCGTATTATGTTGGCAGGTGGTCTCACGCCCGAAAATGTCGGGGCCGCGATTCGCACCGTGCGTCCTTACGCAGTTGACGTTGCCAGCGGCGTCGAATCCAAGCCCGGCAAAAAAGATCACGCTCGAGTGAAGGAATTTATTGACGAAATCCGCCGCACGGAAGCACACCTGAACGCGCCAGAAACGGGACAATCTGCGCCATGAGCTCGACGATTCACTCGGCAACATTCGCACCTGGACGTTTTGGCCCCTACGGTGGACGCTACGTTCCCGAAACGTTGATGGTCCCGCTCTTCGAGCTCGAGCGCGCCTACGAAGCCGCGAAAACTGACGCGCGCTTCCAAGCCGAATTCGCCGATCTACTAAAGAATTTCGCTGGCCGCCCTACGCCTCTGCAATTTGCTTCGCGCCTCACTTCGCATCTCGGCGGCCCGCGCATCTACCTCAAACGCGAGGATTTGCTCCACACCGGCGCGCACAAAATCAACAACGCCATTGGACAGGGTTTGCTCGCGGTGAGAATGGGCAAGCCGCGCATCATTGCGGAAACCGGCGCCGGGCAGCACGGTGTCGCCTCCGCAACTGTCGCCGCGCATCTCGGCCTCGAATGCGTCGTTTATATGGGCACAGAAGACATGGCGCGCCAGGCGCTCAACGTCTCGCGCATGCGCATGCTAGGCGCGCAGGTGGTCGGTGTCGATTCCGGCAGCCGCACGTTGAAAGACGCCATCAACGAAGCCATGCGCGATTGGGTCACCAATGTGCGTAATACGCACTACCTTCTCGGCTCCGTTCTCGGCGCGCATCCCTACCCCACGATGGTCCGCGATTTTCAATCGGTCATCGGCCGCGAAGCCCGCGAACAAATTCTCGCCGCGGAGAAGCGTCTCCCCACGCATCTTTTCGCGTGCGTTGGCGGCGGTTCGAACGCCATCGGCCTCTTCCACCAATTCTTGCGCGATACTTCCGTAAAAATGGTTGGCATTGAAGCCGGCGGCCGCGGCGGCCAGCTTGGCGAACACGCTGCGCGACTCGCGGCGCATCAAGGCTTCACCGGCGCGCGCCCCGGTGTTCTGCAAGGCACTTACACTTACATTTTGCAAACCGAAGACGGCCAGATTGCCACAACGCATTCCATTTCCGCCGGCCTCGACTATCCCGCCATCGGCCCCGAGCACGCCTGGCTCGCCGACGAAGGCCGCGCGGAGTACGCTGCCGTCGCCGACTCGGCCGCGCTAGAAGCCGCGCGTCTCCTCTCGCGCACCGAAGGCATCATCCCCGCTCTCGAATCCGCCCACGCCATTGCCGGCCTGATCGAGCGCCTCCCGCGCCTTACCGCCGACGACCTCGTCATCCTCAACCTCTCCGGCCGCGGCGACAAAGACATGGACACCTATTCCCGCCTGCTCTAATCTTTCTTGCAAAAACAATGGCCTCGGCAACCTCCAACTTGACTCGCATCTCCAAAAAATTCGCCGAGCTGCGCGAGTCCGGCGAACTCGGAATCGTCGCCTACATCACCGCTGGCGATCCGTCGCTCGACGCCACGCACAAATTCGTTCTGGCACTCGCCAATGCAGGCGCCGACGTCATCGAACTTGGCATCCCCTTCAGCGATCCTCTCGCTGACGGCCCAACGATTCAGCGCGCTTCCGAGCGCGCGCTCAAAGCACACACGACGCTCGCCCAAGTCATCGATCTCGTCCATGAAATCCGCAAATCCAGCGAAGTTCCCATCGTTCTCTTCAGCTATTACAATCCTGTCCTGCAAATGGGCTTAGAAAAATTCGCAAGCGCTACCACAAGCGCGGGCGCCGACGGCGTCCTAATCACCGATCTCACTCCCGAAGAATCCGACGACTATCGCCAAATTCTAGCCGCGCATCATCTCGACACGATTTTCCT
>DATEWL010000080.1:0-3014 GCA_035258025.1 Candidatus Acidiferrum sp.
TCGCCGGCGTCTTGCATCTTCTGGATCTCGTTTTCCGACAGATACAGTTTCACGAGGCCCGAATACACCGGCGCAAGGTAGCGGCTCTGCGGGTATTTCAGCACAAACGCCTCGCCCGCCTGAATCTTCTTGGCTCCGTCCGTCAGAGGCATGGCTGCGAACGCCTTGAATGCTGCATCTTCCTCCGCGTTCACCGGTGGCGCCGGCGTGTCCAGCGTCAGAGTATTCGCTTTGTCTTTATCGGTTTGTTGCTGGGCAGGCGGCGCGCTCTGGCCGCTTTGACCACTCTGTCCGCTCTGGGCGCCGCCGCTTTGTGCAGCCGCCCCAACGCTTCCCATTAACAGCAATCCTGCAAGAGCCCCTGCTTCCATCCACTTCTGCCACGTCCCCTTCATTTCCTGCCTCCTGTTTGCCTCTTCAAGTCGTCGCCCGAGTCCGCAGGCTCGAGATTCACCGTCTCATTCTCCCCAAGTTCTTTTGCCATTCCTAACTCTAAGGCCGCTCGGCCGGTTTCTCAAGGTTCACTGCTTCGAGTCCCTTTTGCGCTGCCTGCTTGGCCTGCTCCGGGGCTCCCGGCACAGCGAGCGCCGCTTCGAATTCGCTTTTGGCGAGTCCCTGTTGTCCTTCGTCATCATAAATCCGCGCCAGATAGACGTGCGACCAGGTCATCACCATGGGGTCCTGCGTCGCGGCGTGCGCTCCCGTCGTCAGCCTGCCAAAAACCTCTTTCGCACGCGGTCCATCATGTTCTAACAGCGCCACCAGCCCCAGCCCGTACCACGCGCGTATTTGGTCCGGATATTTCGCCAGCACTTTTTGAAAAGACTCCTCCGCCGCACGCGGATTTTTCTCCGCGATTCGCCGCTCGCCGTCCGTCAGCTCCGCGATCGCATCCGCGTCGTTTGGCACCGTAGTTGGCTGAGCCACTCTGTGTCGCGTCACTACTTCGCTGGCGGGGTCATCTGCGCTCTGCCCTCGGTCCGCGAATGCAAATTTGATTCCGTCAATCCGTTTGGTTTCTGCCGTCAAGTTGATGCCTCTCACCAGGTCCGGAAAATAAAGCGCCATGGACGGTTCGGAAGCTTCGTATTTTGTCAGCGCGGAAAAGAGCGGCCTTACGAGGACGTAGCCATCCGCATCATCGCGGTCCATCGACGCGTCCCGTTCCCCAGGAGATTCCTTCTTCAGTTTTAATTCCACCGCACGTACCAGACACTCGGCGAAGTAAGACTCATAATCATCTTTCAAGTCCGCGGCCAGACGGGGCGCCGAGGCGGCCTTCTCATAGAGCTGTCGCTTCGCCGCAATCACATGCGGATATTGCTGCGGAAGCGGATCAAGGAGGAAATGCAGGAAGGCATGCCTCACGATATCCGTAGGAATGTCATCCGAACCGCTTAAAACGATCGAGTAATGTTCGCCAGAGTTACGCACGTTCGTGATGCGGCCGACGAGCGGCTCCAGAATGATCGTAAACGTCCGCGCAGTCGCGGGATCTTGAAGCTGGCGTAGATACCCCGTCGCCACAAAAACGATTTGCGATACGGTGTCATGCACCTTATCGATCTCGCCATTGTAGATGGGCTGCAATCCCCTCCAGAGCTGCCCAACCTTTTGCTCTTTGTAATAGTTCGAGAGGATTTCGCCGAAGCCCTCGAGTGCCAGCACTTCCGTCGGCTGGTCGTCTCGCCGCAATGTCATCTCAAAGTTTGGCGCCGGCCCGGAAAGCAGCCCAAACCAAATGTAGCGCGAGAGTGTCGCCCCCGAATCGCGCAGCACATGTTCCTTGTAGAACTGCCTCACCGCGTCTACCGCCGGCCCCTGCTGATGCTGCATCTGCTCGCGAAGTCGTGCGCGCAGCGGGTGCCAATTCTCCGCGCTCACGTTCGATTCGAATCCGGCTGCCAGCAGCGCGCACATCGTCGTGAACATGGCCTCGCTGCCGTCCACTGTAACGTTGGTGACAGGCGCCGGTCGTTGAGGCCGTGGGGGCAGAGGCATCTGTCCCCTCGCCACCAGCGGCCCTAGCAGAAACGCTGCCGCTGCGCACAATCCCGCCATCGCTCTTCGCTGAAGTTGTTTTGTCATGAACTCTGCCGCAGTTCTCGCTCGAACTGGATGTTCTCTCAACCGCTTGTTCAACCTCTGAGGCGGGACAGACGCCGGGTCTGTCTCCCAATTTCTCCGCCAAAATCCCCTGGGGCGCGCACTGCTCTGTGGCAACCCTGCAGCATCTTGTCAATTTACAAGCGCACTTCTCATCCGTCAAGGAATCAGCCGCTTGCCCAACCCACTCGCCATCCAACTCTTGCTGCTCTGGCCGGCATCTGTTAACAGAGAGGATGCGTTCAGACCTGCCGCGGGATGGCTCGACCCTATGAGTTCCCTGCTCACAAAAACTGCTGGTATTCTCTCGGTTGCTTGCGCCCTCCCCGGGATATCGCCGTTCGTTCTCGACGCCCAGCTGGTACGTGAAACGGCCGCCCGGCAGGCGCAGCATTCTCTGGCTGCAGCTTCCGCACAGGATTCAACTGCCCCGTCCACGCCGTCCGGCAAGCTCCGCGTGACACAAGAAGTTCAACTCACTGGCGATTCCTCCTGGGTTGAGACAGGTATCGATGTCCAATCCGGCGAGCATGTCATCGCCACGGCGACCGGAACCCTTCGCTATGCAGACCAGCAAACCGACACCGCCCCAGCCGGAATCGCTCGCGGCTTCAAAGATCTTCTCCGCAATCTGCCGTTCAACGAAGCCGGCCGCGGCGCGGTCATCGGCCGCATCGGCGATCAGGACACTTCGCAACCGTTTCTCATCGGCGCCAAACGCGACCTCGTCTCGCCTATCTCGGGCCGCCTCTCGATCGGCATCAATCAGCTCAGCAGCGACACCGGCGATGGCACGTATTCCGTTCGCATTGAGATTTACGCTGCCGATGCCAATGCCATCCTCTACACCGCCAAAGCGGTGCCCTCCATTCGTGGCGTCGACAATGACCTCTTCACCAAAATTCCGC
>DATEWL010000081.1:0-5472 GCA_035258025.1 Candidatus Acidiferrum sp.
CTTCGAGAATTTGTTCGGCGTTATAGGCGTCGCGGAAGAAGCGGCGGTCGGTCCACGCGCGAAGACGCAGCGCAACGCGGCGAAGTAAAAGGACAGCCATTATGAGCAGCGAAATTGCGGAAATTTCGTTGGCGAGGCTGAGATGACGGCTACGGGAGAAAGTGACTCCAGTGATAAGGATGGCGGCCGTCAGGATAATTTGCAAAACGCGAATGCCACTTGTCGCGAGCCCGTATTGCAAGCCCTGGCGAACGACGACGCGCACGTCCATCGCGCGATGTACCACGATGACGTACGCCAAGGTGATGGGAAAGAGAAGCATCAGGGACAGCGCGGACAGCACAAACCATTCCGGAAAGATCTGCTCGAGCTCGCCGCCCTTGATGTTCTGCGTAACGAAGAGAATGCATGCAGGGGCCATGCTGATGCTGGAGCCGGTATAAAGCAAACGCAGGCGCCGCTTCGCATCGGGCGTCACGGCCTGGCGCATCTTGACGGAAATGCAGGCAAAGAAAGCGCCGATAGCCGCGAAACTGAGCAGGAAGTCAACCATGCCCAGGCGGTCCAGAGCCGCGGATATGGAGGCCACGGATGCGAAATTCTCGAATTGACCAAGCCGCACGATAACATTCATTACGCAGGAAACAATCAAGAGCGTGATGGCAATGCGCTTGGACCAGCTCCACCAGGCGGGGTCTTTCTCAGGGAAAGGCTCAGGAAAGAACACGCCGAAAAGCAGCATGAAAATCGGCCAGGCGGTGTCAACGGTTACGCGATACCCTTCCGCGACATCGCGAACGACGGGCCCCCAGCTTTCGACTCCCGCGCTGTAGAACACAGAGAAAAACAGCAAGATGAAGTACAGGCACCACGCGGAAGGATCTCGTGGGCGCACGGCCGTGACCCAGAATCCAAGCAGGATGCAAAAGGTGGGCACGACGAGTTTCAGGGCCAAAAGGGATGCGGCAGGCAAACTGATAGGTGGAGCAGTGGCCTGGTCGAGTGGAATGGTGGCCGAGCGCGGAGCTGTTTCACCGGGGCGCAGGAACTGAACGCTGAGGGAATCACCTGGCTTGGCGGTGCGAATCGCTTCACCGAACATAGCCAGTCCGGTTACTGGATGGCCGTTCACCGCGAGGAGGAGGTCGTTGTTTTGCACGCCGGCCTGCCGGGCGGATTTAGTCACAAACTGAAGGACGGGGCGGCCTTTCTCGTACTCCGGCGTGAATGGATATGCAGCGACCTTGAGATGGAAATAATTCGGGAAAGCATACATGGCAGAACGAATCTGATACGCCGAAGCAAGCGCGAAGAGAAGCGCAAGGCAGATGTATTGGAGGATGGGAGGATTCTTGGCGCGCATGTCCGGCGGCTCAATCAACCGCAATTAGTGATATGCAAGGTAGCATTGCTGGAGCGCGGCGGCAAAATTTTTGCTGGACGGAAGGGCTTGCGGTTAGAGCGAGGGTGCTGAGGTGGGGTCGGAAACTTGGCCCGGAAGCGAATCGGATTTTGGGCGGCGGAGGCGGAACCAGAGCCAGAGGGCGGCGAAGGCGAAGAAGGCGCCAAGGGAGTCGAGCAGGGAATCGTAGGGTGAAGCGGTGCGGCTGACGACGAACGCTTGATGGATTTCGTCCATGATGGAATAGCCGGCGGCGACGGAGAGCGCGGCGATGCCCCACGTCCAGCGCCAGCCTTTGCGATCGCCGCGGACGCCGCGGTAGATCAGGATGCAAAAAATGAAATATTCGGTGAAGTGGGCGCTTTTGCGGATGATGTGGTGAATGAAATGGAATTGCTCTTCGCTGAGATGGGGAAATAGCCATTTCACGAAGAAGGAGAGAATCGTTGCGGTGTGCTCGGAAGAGAAGGAGTCGGTCGAGAGCGTGAAGATGACGCCAGCCCAGACGACCGCGGGCCACCAGGCGCGGAGCCATGCAGGTATGAGCAGCTTATGAAGGCGGGGCTGCATTTCCGGCAGTTGTGGTGCGGGGCGGGGATTGCGCCAGGGTTGCGAGTCAGACAAATCCAGGTCTCCGGTTACGTTTTTAGTTTAGCTTATCGACAGCTAACTTCCCGAGACGAGTTGGCCGCGGCGAGAAGAATAGTCAACTGCCGGAAGAGCGGGAGCAGGGCTCCCGCTCTCCAAGTTCATTCCATGCGATAGTTCGGAGCTTCGCGAGTGATGATGACGTCGTGGACGTGGCTTTCGCGGAGGCCTGCGGCGGTGATGCGTACGAAGCGGGCTTTTTCTGTGAGCTCACGCAGAGTAGGTGCACCGACGTAGCCCATGCCGCTTTTGAGGCCACCGACCAGCTGGTCGGTGAGCGCGCCAAGTGAGCCTTTGTAGGGGACGCGGCCTTCGACGCCTTCGGGGACGGACTTGCCGCGCTCTTCCATGTCCTGAACAGTGGCATAGCGATCGGAGCCGGCGTCCATGGCGCCCATGGAACCCATGCCGCGGTAGGACTTGAAGGTGCGGCCCTGATAGAGAATTGTTTCGCCGGGAGCTTCTTCCGTTCCAGCGAAGAGGCTGCCAATCATCACGCAGGAAGCGCCCGCGGCGATAGCTTTGGTGATGTCGCCGGAATACTTGATGCCGCCATCGGCGATGATGGGGATGCCGGTGCCTTGCGCGGCGCGCGCGGATTCCATGATGGCGGTGATCTGGGGAACGCCGGCGCCGGTGACGACGCGCGTGGTGCAAATCGAACCGGGGCCAATGCCGACTTTCAAGCCATCAATGCCGAGAGAGATGAGATCTTTCGCGGCTTCGTAGGTGGCGACGTTGCCGGCGATGATTTGTACTTCGGGAAGACGCTGGCGGATGGCTTTGATGGCGTCCATCACGCGGGTGGTGTGGCCGTGGGCGGTGTCGATGGCGAGGACATCGGCTTTGGCTTTGGACATTTCGACGGCGCGCTCGAGGTAGTCGCCGGTGGCTCCGACTGCCGCGCCGACGCGGAGGCGGCCTTGATCGTCCTTGGCGGCGCGCGGGTATTCGCGTTTTTTCTGGATGTCTTTTACGGTGATGAGGCCTTTGAGATTGAAGTCCTGGTCGACCACCAGGAGCTTTTCGATGCGGTGCTTTTGCAGGATGCGCTCGGCTTCTTCGAGCGTGGTGCCTACGGCCACGGTGACGAGATTTTCCTTGGTCATCACGGAGCCGACGAGTTGGGAGTGATTCTTTTCGAAGCGAAGGTCGCGGTTGGTGATGATTCCGGTGAGGCGGGAGCCACGCGTAACAGGAAGTCCGGAGATGTGGTACTTGTTCATGATCTCGAGGGCCTGGCGGAGGGTGATGTCCGGGGAGATGGTGACGGGGTCAACGATCATGCCGCTTTCCGAGCGTTTTACGCGGTCGACCTCTTCGCCCTGGCGGTCGATGGGCATGTTGCGGTGCACGAGGCCGATGCCGCCTTGGCGGGCGATGGCGATAGCCAGGCGCGATTCGGTTACGGTGTCCATGGCCGCGGAGGCCAAGGGGATGTCTAGCGATAATTTGCGGGTGAAGCAGGTGCGCGTGTCGACCTCGGCCGGCAGCACAGAAGATTTTCCGGGCAGGAGAAGCACGTCGTCGAAAGTAAGACCCTCAGGAATTGGACCTTCAATCATTACAACCTCGGTTCTGAAGATTAGCGCCCTAAAACAGCGCAGCCCAGCGCGCGGCCGCTGGGCGGGAAGATGAATGCATCAGATTGCAAAAATCAATCACTTTGAAACTTCTATTCTAGGGGGCAACGGGATTGGGGTCAAGTTGAGGGTCTTTTGAGTAGGGCCAGCGTCCGATTACGTGACCAGCCAGGAGTCGTCCGAATTCTGATAGAGGGCCCTGGCTTCGTTAGAATAGGTTTGAGAGGTAAAGTCGATGCGATTTGAGGCGCGAGAGCTCAAGTCTTACACTGAATCGGTGACTGCAAGCCTGCTTAGGGAAGGAGAAATTTACTTCTCGGTTCAATTTGCCGATGAGAGCATGCTCATTCCAGTCGTAGGAACGTGGGCCTTCGCAGGTCGGAATCTCGATCCCGAAGATGAAGCCGGAAGCCTCTACTTTCAGGATGTGGAGTCTTACCGGCAAGGCGCGCGCTACGACTCGCGAACCTCCGACGACGCAGGCTTCCAGGTCCAGACGGATGGCAGCATCAAGCATATTTTTGAATATGAGCGTGCGCTGGAGCTACTCATGGCCTGCTCACTGAGACGCAAAAAAACTCTAGGCTAGGGAAACAGCGAACGATACGTCGCCAGTGGGGATTGGCTCGTTGTGCTTCTTGAGGCTCTCGATGTAGCCGGAGATAGCGTCTTTGGCCATGCTCTTAGCTTCGGAGAGCGTTCTGCCGTAGGTTACGCATCCGGGCAGTGCGGGCACAATGGCTGTGAAGCCTCCCTCTGGTTCGGGCCGGAGCACGACATTGAAGTGACCGCGTGATTTTTTCATTTGAGAAATATCTTAGCGGAAGGGTCCGAAGGGGTCAAACCTTCCTCGATCCGGAAGTGTACGCGGCAGTGGATCAGTTTCTGGCGTTCCAGCCGCTATTTTGCGTGCGCGACCTTGTAGCTGGCGAGGACACAGCCGCCATCGATTTGGCGGCATTCCGTGAGGGTGAGTTTCACGCGGTGGCCGGGATCGCGAAAGGTGGGGATGCCGGAACCGAGCAGGATTGGATGAATGTTCAGACCGATTTCGTCCACCAAGCCGGCGGCGAGAAGGGATTGGGCGAGCTCGCCACCGCCCATCAGGCAGATTTCTTTGCCGGGGCGCCGCTTCAATGCTCGGACGAAATCGACGGCGTCGGAGGTCACAAGTTCGACGTTGGGATCATCGAGAGTCTTGAGCTTGCGTGAGAAGACATAGTTGCGCATAGTTGGCTCTTTGCGCTTGGAGCTTTTCGCTTTGGCGGGTTTCTTTGTGGACGAAGGTTTCATGGCGACCGAGACGTCGTACGTTTTTCGTCCCCACAGGATGGTGTCGACGTTCTTCCAATAGTCCGCCATCACTTTTTGGACGTCCTTGCTGAAGTGCAGCCAGTCGATCGAGCCCTCGGGGCCGGCAAGAAAGCCATCCAGGCTGACGGCTCCTCCATAGGTTATGGTGCGCATCGTTTCGCTCCTTTCCATTCTGCATCGCGGGAACACGTAAACTAAATGGCCGTTTAGAAATGATACTATACGAGCGTTGAGAAACGGTCAAGCCCCATGAGTCCGCGCCCCAGGAAGGTCAGCGACAGCCAACTATTTGCCGCTACGCACGCGGTGATGAACAAGGTCGGCCCGGGCGAGCTGACGCTTGCGGCCATCGCTAAAGAAGCCGGAGTGACGGCGGCGGTACTGGTTCAGCGATTCGGATCCAAGCGCGCGCTGTTGCTCGCATTGTCAGCGAAGTATGCCGACAGCGCCGGCGAGTTCCTGGCGGCCCTTGCTAAGCAGCACGCCTCTCCGCTGGCAGCGATCCGCGCGTACGCGGATTGCATG
>DATEWL010000082.1:0-5499 GCA_035258025.1 Candidatus Acidiferrum sp.
CGCAAGAGCAAATCCTACCGGGGTGTCTCCATCGTAGGCAGTCATCACCTGCCCGCCGGTTTTCTTCGCCACAATGAAAATCTGGTCTGGCACGGTGTCGATTGGCGCGTATCCCCAGATGCGCTGCTGCAATTCGACACACACGCTCATCTCCCCAGCGTCTTCTATCATCTTGATCCGGATATCATGCTTGACAGCGGCTGTGGTCACATCCCTCATTCTTCCCCCCGAGCGCGACCCATTCCCCGCGAACCGCGTGTGAAAACATGGCCGCGGTGCGGTGACGCAAATACGACGTATGTTACGTTCCGTCAAGCAACATATTGACAGCATGGCCGGACTTCCGTCCGGCCGCGCGGCTTACTGTATCATCTACGCAACATTCGTTGCGAGACCCACCGCCGTAGGCGGTGTGCTGGTAGCGCAAGCGCACAGGCAACCATAAGAGAGTCGGGCTTCCTTGTGCCTCGCCATATTATAATACTGCAACATTTGTTGCGCTGCCGTAAAATCCTATCTCGCCGCATAAGCATCCACATGGTGCTCCCGCTTGTCTTTATAAAATCGATTTAATAGTGCGCTTCAAGGCACGCGGCGTTAGAATTCGCGGCATTGGGGAGGACAGGAATGACTCGTCATCGACAGTTGGGACTTGCGAGTGCGTTGGCAGCAGCCTCGGTATTCCTCGGAGCTGACGCTGTTCTGGCGCAAGGAAAGCTCTCGCCAAAGTGGGAAGAATTGACGGCGGCTGATTTTCGACTGGGGGTCCAGCGATCGAAGGGGATGTGTTTGCTTCCCTTTGGCATTTTGGAGAAACATGGACCGCATCTGCCCTTGGGAACGGATTTGCTGAACGTGCGCTACGCTTCGCTGCAAGCGGTGGCGCAGGAATATGCCGTCGTTTTTCCTGAGTATTATTTTGGACAAATTTTTGAAGCAAAACACGAGCCGGGAACTGTGGCGTACAGCCTCGAACTGCAACTGAAATTGCTGCAGGAAACGACCGAGGAGATGGCGCGCAATGGATGCAAAAAGATTTTGATCGTGAATGGTCACGGCGGAAACGAACATCTGCTTCCTTTGTTCGGGCAGGCGCAAATGGATAAGCCACACGATTACGTCGTGTATATTTTGGATGGAGAGAGAAGCAGTCCCGGCGGCCCGCCGAAGAAATCCTCGGGGATTGACTATCACGCCGGGGAAAATGAAACGTCGAACACAATGGTGTCGCACCCCGATTTGGTGCACCTGGATCGTGCGGCGAGCGAATCTGGCGCGGACCAGAAGCGAGTGAATTTGCCGGAAGACGTGTACACGGGAATCTGGTGGTACGCACGGTTCCCGAACCATTATTCGGGCGACGGTTCTGTCGCGACAAAAGAGCTTGGTGAATGGAACATGAAGAATTGGATTGATGCGATTGTCGAAGCCATTCGCGCGGCAAAGGCGGATGACCAGAGCTTGCGCATTCAGAACGAATTCTACGAGAAGAGCAAACATCCCCTGGACACGCGGCCTTGATTCCTGTGCAGGCTTTTCATGAAGGACAAAAGTAAAACTGAGCCAGGTGATCGCGCGATTGGAATGGATGTCTCCATAACGCGGCGAGATTTTCTTGGTTCGACTCTTCTGGCGTCGGGCGCGAACCTGCTCGCGGGATGGAATCCGGCCCAGCTTCTTGCGATGGAAAGTGGCGCCGCGGCCGCTGGCGAAAAAGACGACTGGACGAGCTATGGAGGCGTCGGCGAGTACAGCCGCTCGAATGGAAATACCTATGCGGTGATGGAAGCAGGGCACAAAATGCGCGACGGCGCGTATGCCCCGTTGCCTTCCGACACTATCGACACGGGAGAAACATACGACTGCGTGGTTGTTGGAGGAGGAATCAGCGGGCTGGCTGCGGCGGTCTTCTTTCATCGTCATGCTGGGCCGGACAAAACGTGCCTGATTCTGGAAAATCATCCGATTTTTGGCGGCGAAGCTAAACAGAACGAGTTCGAGGTCGACGGAAAACGACTCGTTGCGCATCAAGGTTCGGCGATTTATCTGGTTCCCTACCCGTACAGTTTCATTGCGCGATTTTACGATTCCATTGGGCTCCAAGCTCCCAAGCTGACTTACCAGAAATGGGCAGGCACCGGGCCGGAGATGGCGCTGAGCCGTACGCCGTATGATTCGGCAGGATTGAGCCGCGGACAGTACGGTTTCTGGTTCGGAGCAAAATTTGGACAAAAGCAGGGGATGTGGCTGATCGATCCGATCGGAAAAAGGATGGAAGGCGCGCCGATTTCTGCGGCTGCACGCCGGGAATTGCTGCGATGGTTTTCCGGCGCCGCATCGGATGAATCCAAGTTTGATCCGCCGCAGTACGAGGGCGACGAAATCTCGCGGAAGCTGGATGCTATTTCGCTGGAACAGCACATGATTGAGCGATATGGGTTGAGCCGCGAGACGCTCCGAACGTTTCTTTCGCCCGTCGAGGGAGGTGGCTCGGGTCTGGGGCCGGATGCGCTTTCCGCTTTCTGTGAGTATGCGGCGGATTTGCTGCATCCGTGGGACGACGGGTCTGGCGAAGTTGTGCAAATGTTCCCCGGCGGGAATACGACTATCGCGCGGCTGATGGCCAAAGCGCTGCTTCCGGCTTCGATTGAGGGGCCGGCAACCGTTGAGGGGGTGAGCCGCGGCGCGGTGAATTTTGCCGCGCTGGATGCATCCGGCTCGAAAGCGCGCCTGCGGCTCTCTTCCACGGCAGTTTTTGTGCAACATGACGGCGATCCGGCGAAGGCCAGTTCCCTTTCGATCGCTTACGTCAAGGACGGGAAAGTTTTTCGCGTGAAGGCAAGATCTGCGGTCATGGCTGGGGGAAGCTGGACGGCGAAACACATCATAAAAGACTTGGGCGAAGCGCAGCGGAATGCGTACGCGCAGTTTTACCGCTCGCCTTGCATGATGGCGAATGTTGCGGTGCGCAACTGGCGATTCCTGCAAAAGATGGGGATTACGGGGTGCCGGTGGTTTGATGGGGTTGGAAATTATTTTGACGTGCGCAAAGTGGCAGTATGCGGCGGCGTTTCGCCTACGATAAACCCTGATGCGCCGATTGTATTGACGCTCAAAGTCCTTTATTCATATCCCGGCTTCTCGACAGAAGATCAGGGGCATCGCGGGCGCGGCGAGATGCTGACTACCTCGTTCCGAGAGTATGAGCGGCGAATCCGGCGGCAGTTCACGGAAATGTTCGGCGGCGCGGGGTTCGATGCGGAGAGGGATATTGCGGGGATTGTTTTGAATCGGTGGGGCCACGCGTATCTCAATCCGCAGCCGGGATTTTTCTTTGGGAAAGATGGGAGGCCGGCGCCGCGTGACGTTTTGCGAGCAGCACCCTTTGGACGAATCGCTTTCGCGAATACCGACTTGGCTGGGGCGATGGATCATCGCTATTCCATTCTGGAGGCGCATCGAGCGATTGGGCAGTTGCTCGACCAGGTGGTGACTTGAATGGAAGTGGCGAGTAGTGAGTGGCAAGACCCACCCACGGGGTATCCAGAGAACGGTGAAGTAAGCGATTGAAAGGATAGGAGCTGAGAAGGAGTGCCTCACCCATCGTTAAAGCTCGCCCGCCAGCCTATTTGAAGTTTATTTCGCCGCCGGGTCCGACATAAGGATCGGGAAATCGGTGCGCGATATGGGTGGCAGACGGGTGATTCACTTTGGAGGGCCTTCCTTCTGTTTGCAAGCGTGCGTGGGCTTCGAGCCAAGACGGAAGAGCCGCGTTTTCCTGAGTCCAATGAACGAGGGCGGCTTCATCGCACCAGTGAAGCAACTTGCGCATGGCGCGGCCGTGGGCTCCGGCGAGCATGAATCGCTTCATCTCCACGTCGGATGTCCAGAGAGTGGCGGTCCAGAAGGTGTGACGGCGATCGCGCAGCAACCTGGTGGCGAGATTGCCGTCGGAGAGCGAGGCCTGCCGCGTGGATCGGAGGGCATAGAAAAAGAACATAGGAAGAAAACGCCAGGAGCGCACGCGAAGACGAGTAATGGAGACGAGCGGCATGGTTACTGGTCCGATCGCACGGTGTGCGGCTAGATCCCAGAATTTGCGTTAGTGCTGCCCATAGTATTCGCCGAAAGGGCAGGATAACGCTAGAGGCAGTCCCGCTTTGCTGTGAATCCTGGTTGTGCTCGAAGGATAGCGAAATTAGCGTTCGCGGCGGAGTTGTTCTAACCAGCGAGCGAGGATCGAGTTGGAGGAGGATTCGATGTCGAGGAATTCAAGGCCCATGCCGATGCGGGGCTTGACGATTCTGACCATTGCAAGAGCTTCGACGCTTTCGCCTTTGCGTTTTAGGGTGACGCGGGTGCGGGATTTTACGGCTAGGGGCTTGCTGGTACAGACGAAGCAGCCGCCGAGAGAGAGGTCCGAGGTAATGCCATCGCAGCGGGCGCCGGATTCGAGATCAAGGACTTCGGCGTCGGCGGCGAAAGGATAACGAATAGCGTAGCGGCGGTCGCGCAGGCTAACTTTGTGCGACACCCCATCGGCGGTTCGATCGTTCATGGTGATAACGTTGCCCACTGTCAATTAGACCGGGGAAGAGAGAGTCAGGAGTGACCGTCGGAGCGTTCCCCTTTACTTAATAAGGGTGCCAGACAAGGCAGAAAATAGGGGAATTGTTGGGAGGAAGGAGGGCGAAAAAGGCAACAGGGTGGGGCGCCTTAACGGGCCCGGCGGGTAGGAGCACGAGATATTAGTTGGTACGACAAAGGGAAGTGACGCAAGGGAGATGACCGCGGAAGAGGGTGCTAATCTGGGATGGCAGATTTCCCTTATGTTAAACGACACAATGCGAAGCGATGGACTGCGGCAGAGCGACCGAGTAAGTTTCCGGATGCCGGTGGAGGCATCGTGGACGACGGGCGACGGAGCAGCCGTGAAGCACATTGCGGAGACGCTATTGGTCAGCCGCAATGGCGGAGTTTTGCGCATGGATGAGAAGCTCACGGCGGGACAAGAGATTACGCTGCGGCGAATGGAAGGCGATCTGGTGAGAACGACGCGGGCGCGCGTGATGGCGGAGATCGATCAGGAGCCGGACGGATTTTTGTACGCGATTCAGATTACGGAGCCTCGAGCGGATTTCTGGGATATCGATTTCCCTGCTCCGTATAAGGCGGATGAAGCGCTGGCGCGATTGTTGATGGAATGCGGATTTTGCCAGAGACGCGAAGTGGTTTATTTGAACGAGTTAGAATTGAAGTCGTTTGAAGTGCGGAAGTGCGTGGCACGGCTCTGCAAGCATTGCGACACGCCTTCGATTTGGATTGAGGCGCAGTCGGAAATCAAGATACAGGAAAAAGGAGCGGCAAATCCGTTGACGGTGGAAGAGCGGGTGATCCCACGGCGGAACCGGACGCGGGTGAAGGCGCGCGTTTTGGCCTGTATAAGGCGGAGGGGATTTCAGGAGGAAGTGGCGGTTTGCGAAGATTTGTCGAAGGGTG
>DATEWL010000083.1:0-6663 GCA_035258025.1 Candidatus Acidiferrum sp.
ATTTGGATCCGGAGAGAGAGAAGTCCAGACGTTGCGTTGCGACGCCGGGGCGACACCGGGAAAATCGGAACGGTGGTCCAACAGGTCGACGATGATTTGGAAGTGAAGGTGAGGCGCCCAGCCGCCATTTTCGTGGACGTCGCCGATGCGGGTGAATTGGTGTCCGCGCGTAATGCGCTGCCCCACTTGGAGGGTGTCAAAGGTATCTCGGGCGAGGTGGCCGTAAAGTGTGAAAAATTCTAGGCCATCGCTCGTTGTGTGACGAAGAATGACGAGCGGGCCGTAATCGAGCGGCGCTGTGTTTACTGCGACGACGTGGACTACGCCATCAAATGGCGCGTAGACCGGGGTGCGGGGCGCAGCGAACATATCTATCCCTAGATGAATGGTGCGCCGCTCGTCGGTGGGATTTTCGCTGGCTCCAAAAAGCGGTGACGTGTAAAGCATGCGCGCTTCGTTGTAGCGTCCGATTCCAACGAACGCATTGGCGCTCCTCATCTTGCGCGAAATCGCCTCGTTGAGGTTTTCCGTTTCTGACGCGCTAGGATCGGCGCCAAGAAATGTGCTGCCAACGCTCAGATCAAAGACAACACTCGGAGCAATTTGTAAATCCGTCCCGAGAATCGAGGCCGCGTTGCTTGTGTTGAACGCAAGCCATCGCTGCACTTTTTCGCTTTGCGGCGCGGCGGGTAAACCGCAGGCATCCCTAAAGGTGTAGCGTGCGAATCTTGGATGAATGGCCGCCACTTTTTCGAGGGCTTCCCAGGCGGGGGCCTCGCTGACCGTCACGTAGGGATCGCCCGAGACCAGAGATTTGCGATGCGCGGAATTCGTGACGCTGACGGCAAGCCGCATCGCAATGAGGGCATAGAGTTGGCTGATCTCGTCTTCGCTCAACGGAAAAACGCCGTGATACCCGGCGACAACCGCGCTCGCCGCGGAGAGCGGATCATTCTCGCCTAGCATCGAGTACGCGGCCGCAATCGCGACCTCAGACATGGTGAGACCATAGTGCATGTCTCCAAAATCAATGACACTGACTACTCTTCGCGGTTGCGGCCAGGCCGGGCTGACCAGCACGTTGTAGTCATTCGCGTCGCCATAGACGACGCTGCGGCGCAGCGACGGCAGTGCCGGGACAACTTCCAACTCGTAGAGCGCAAGAAACTTTTCGACGAGTGCTCGCTGCGCCGAATCACCGATGTGATGCAGATAATCCCGAATCCAGCCGGCACGAGCGAGGTCCCACTTCAATTCGCGATGTACGGCCGGATGAGAAAAATCTCTTAGCGCGGCATCCAGCTGGCCGAGAAATTCGCCTAGGCCGCGCAGCAACTCTGGGCTGTGTGGATTTACTTTGGCGAGAACCGGTCCAGGAACGTACGTGAGCAGCCAGACCAGTCGCTTCGTTCCATCGGAGAGCGTCGCGACCGTGAACGCGTCGCCGCTAAGCGTTGGGCAAACGCGGGGAAGAGAAAGTTGGGGCGCGCGCCGGGCCAAGTGTTGCAGCGCCTGGCACTGCATTTCCACAAACGATTGCTCCCTGGCGGGATGCATAATTTTCAGGACGAATTCGCGTCCGTCGACCACTGTGAGATGAAAATTATCGTCGTACTCGCCCGGGAGCGATTTAGCGGAGACATCTAGTCTGAAGATCTCGCGCGCTAGCCGCGTGGCTTCCGATTCGGTGACAGGATGGGCCACGCGCGCTTCGGGAATCATGCGGTGAATCTTATCCGCAACGGATGGAGCGCGTCTATCCATGCGGGGGCGCGAGCTGGTGCAAAACGCGCGTGATGCGCCGTGCGTTGCCTTCAACTTCGCTCGAAGTAAGCCGGCAAAGAGCCGAGT
This sequence comes from Candidatus Acidiferrum sp., assembly GCA_035258025.1. Lineage (GTDB taxonomy): Bacteria > Acidobacteriota > Terriglobia > Acidiferrales > UBA7541 > Acidiferrum. The sequence goes on from DATEWL010000083.1 coordinate 1,852, forward strand.
TTACATCTCTTCGCGTGACGACTGAATCGAAACCGGGCCATTCACCGTTGAAAGTTTGATCATCGCGGGCGAGCCGCCAAACTCGATGCGGCGATTGTTGTCGTCCCAGGTTTTTCGCGCGTTATCGCAAATGCTCGCGTGGCAGCTCATTGGGGAATAGTTACGCGATTCCACGCTGAAGCTGGACTTGTAGTCCGACGGGACGGAAAGCGTAAGAGGACCGTTCTGCGCATCGGCGGTCAAGCCAGTTCCGCTCCATGTAGTTCCTTTGAGATTGATCGAGATCGGACCGTTTTCTGTGTGGATGCGCACATTGCCGCTGCTTCCGGTAATCGTGATGGGACCGTTCGCCGCGCGTACATCGGCATCGCCGGAAAAGTCGCGCAGGGTGATCGGGCCGTTCGTGGCGTGGGCAGTCAGTTTACCGTCGACGCTGTATAGAGAAAGTGGGCCGTTCGCTGTCTCCAAATCGATGGCCGCTGCTCTCGGCGCGCGAATCAGCAGATAGATCGTCCAATCGCCGTCGTCGCTTGGCCCGCTGGTCGAGACTTCTCCGTTTTTAACGGAAAGTGTCATCTGAGCCAGAATTCGCTGCGCGCCGCCATCTTCATTTGAAGCGAACTTGCAGGATGTTACCGAATATGTGTCCTTGTCCCAGCCTTGCACCTGAACGCCGCCATTCTTGTGTGGGTGAACGCGAAGAGTGGGTGCTTCAGCCTTCGTCACCGTACGTTCTTCCGTTTCCATGACGGCGTCGCGATCGTCGAAGCGAACATGGAGGTCGGAGCAATCCGCTACAGGCTCACGATGGCCGCCGGACATGCTCATTGAGTGACGATGATCCCAAACGTTCCAAGTTGACTCGGCGGGGCTTGCGGGTGCGGCGGGAACGCCCGGCATCGCCGGCGTGGCAGGCATTGCTGACATAGCGGGCGTGGCAGGCGCAGCAGGAGCCGCAGCGGAGAACGGAGCGCTCGGTGGCAAAGGAGGAACCGGTGGGGCAAGGGCGGCAGATGGAGGCGCGGGTGGAATTGGAGGGACAGGCGCGTCTTGGGCGCCAGCCAAAACCGCCACACCATAGAATCCGCACGCGGCGGTCACCAGCAGCAGAAGAACACTAATGCGCGATTTCATGGACAAACCCTCCTGGCTACATAGACGAACAAAACCTCCATCGGTTTGATGAATTCATGACCAAAGACTGGAAAGTGCGCCTTTGCGGGGCAGACCGCGGACTCTGTTCTACAACCTGCGCAGCAAGACAGTTCTCCTTGATTTGAAAGGAGTTGACGGCTTCTTGATTGCACTTGAAGCCCGTCGGGCGTAAATTACGAGCGAAAGAACAGCAATATGGAGGGCCCCGTGCGCGAATTAAATTGCAACCGGGTGCAAGGGAGTAGGAAACCGACCATCCTCACAAACCATGGGCATGGAGCCGGTGTGGCGAGGCGGTTTCTATTGTTCATCGTAGCCGCTCTTGTTTGCTGGGCGCCTTCCGGCTGGGCTCAGACCCAACCGCAATTGCCCGATGGAACCGGGAAGGAAACGATCCAGAAGGCTTGCGGTTCGTGCCACGCACTCACCACGGTGACGAACGCAGAGCACAACCGCGGGGGAATGGACGTCGGTGCTAAATATGATGGTTACCGCAGGCGCGCCCGTGCCGAAAGATCAGATCGCAACAGTTACCGACTACCTGGCCAAGAACTTTCCGGAGAGGCCCGCGCCGAATGCGGTATTGATTCAGGGAACAGTCGAAGTATCCATTAAGGAATGGCAGGTGCCTACGGCTGGCTCGCGGCCGCATGATCCGGCATTCGCGCCGGACGGCTCGGTCTGGTACACGGGGCAAATGGCCAACGTGCTTGGGCGGTTCGATCCCAAGACGCAGCAATTCAAGGAATATACCTTGAAGACCCCATCGTCCGGGCCGCATGGGCTTGTCCCCGATAAAGACGGGAACATCTGGTTCACGGCAAACTTCAAGGCGTACATCGGCAAGCTTGATCCGAAAACCGGAAACGTGACCGAATATCCGATGCCCGATCCTCAGGCCAAAGACCCTCACACGCTTCTCTTTGCGCCGAACGGAAACATTTATTTTACGGTGCAAGGCGGAAACATGGTGGGACGGCTGAATCCGAAAACGGGCGATGTGAAAGTGGTTAGTTCGCCGACACTGAAATCGAATCCCTACGGCATGGTGGTAAGTTCGAAAGGCGTGCCATTCTTTGTCGAGTTTGGGAGCAACAAGGTGGCCAGCCTCGATCCGGACACGCTGGCCATTCACGAGTATGTGTTACCTCATGTGGATTCGCATCCCCGGCGCGTGGCCATCACTCCTGACGATGTGATTTGGTATTCGGATTATTCGCGAGGCTACCTTGGACGGCTCGATCCAAGGACGGGCAATGTCACGGAGTGGGCCTCTCCCGGCGGACCACGGTCCAGGCCTTATGGCATCACCGCTATCGGAGACGTCATCTGGTACAGCGAATCGAACACCAAGCCGAATACCGTGGTGCGCTTCGATCCGAAGACGGAAAAATTCCAAACGTGGATTATCCCGTCCGGAGGAGGAGTGGTGCGGAACATAGTGGCCACTCCTGATGGCAACTTGTGGCTCGCGTGCAGCGGCGTGAACGGAATCGCCTTTGTCGAAGTAAAAAATTCCGTGAAAACGTCTTCGTTCAAGTAAAGGAGAATTACAGAGTTAGTCCCTCACTGGACTCGTCGCCGAGAATCATGGCTGCCAGTCACAATCCAACGTGCCCATGCTCCCGATGGGCGGGCCGTCCGGCGGCTCAACGGGCGGCGTGAGATCGATGCGCTTGGGATCTTTCAAAAAGAGTTCGATTTGATTGGAAGCGAAGTAGACGTGCGCCAGATCGATATGCGCTTCCGGCACAGTGGGTCGCGAGTCAAGCCAGAATTTCAAGTCGTGGAGTTTTAGGGAGGCCATGGCGCGGACGGCTTCGATAGCGTGATCATTTGCGTAAAGGGCCATCAGGTCGTACAGGACGACGTTGTCGACAGTGTTGGCGATTTCTCCGTCGTAACCCTTGGAGTGTGGAGCTTTCCAAGTGGCGTTGAGTACGGCGTCGAGCACTTCCTCGAGGCCGGGGTTTGCGGCGTTGCGGGCATGGAACTCGACCAAGCGAGCGGCGCGTTCCGGATTAAACAGAAACTGGAGCGTGTGCTGTGCGGCGGATTCCGCGGGAGCGAGTGCATCAAATGCCGGGCTGGTGTGAATCTTGAAATCTTCGCGATCGCGCGGGTATTCCGGGGGACGTGGTGGGATGATTTTCAACAGCGATTCGGGCAAGGCAAGCGTCTCCGGCTTTAGTGTGGCGAGCACGGCGGCGAGGGCACGACGCTGTTCGGCTGGCGCGACGATTTGTGTGGGAATTTCGCCATCGCCGCGGAGCGCAAATGTGTAGTCCATTCCGCCGACGAGTTTGCTGGCGGCTTCTACCTGGTAGCGATGGAACATGTAGATCGGCACGAGCACGTCTTCGATGGTCGCAAGCGGTGCGCCTTCGCGAATATTGTTTTCGCCGAAGCGCTTCAGCGCCGCGGCGCGAACCTGCATAATTCGGTTCAGCTCGTCGACGGCATTCGACCCGCTGTCCCAAAGATGCGCGACACTGCTGGAAGAACCTGCGGGGCGAGCATCCTGGTCCGTGAGATAGCGGAGCCCGCGGCCGAAGGCATCGATCAGAATTTTGTCGAGCGCGGCGTGCTCGTCGATACCGGGCGCGAAATCGCTGTAGCCCCACGTAATCGACACTTTGTCCCAAGCGCCGATGCCCGTGGCGTAAGCGTCGGAGAGATCGGGCGTGCCGTCGGCGGCGAGCTTCACGAGCGGCGGCGGATAGTCCATCACGGAGGACCGACCAACCGTGCTTGCCGAGTAGTTGTGCATTAGGCCAAGCGTGTGGCCGACTTCGTGCGCGGCAAGCTGGCGGAGACGCGCGAGGGCCATCTCCATCATTTTGGGCGAAAGCGGCTTGCCCTTTTCGTAGGGAGCGAGCAGACCCTCCGCGATCAAATAATCCTGCCTCACGCGAAGCGAGCCGAGCGTGACGTGCCCCTTGATGATTTCGCCGGTGCGTGGATCGATCACGGCCGCGCCATAGGACCAGCCGCGGGTGGCGCGATGCACCCACTGAATGACGTTGTAGCGCAGGTCCATGAGGTCCGCACCTTCGGGCATCAGCTCCACACGAAATGCGTTTTTGTAGCCGGCGGCTTCAAACGCCTGGTTCCACCAGCGCGCGCCCTCGAGCAGAGCGGAGCGAATCGGCTCCGGCGCGCCGCGGTCGAGATAATAAATGATGGGCTTGACCGGTTCCCCCATAGCAGCGCTTGGGTCTTTTTTCTCGAGTCGGTGGCGCGCAGTGAAGCGCTTCACAATGGGCTCACTCACTGGCGTCGCGTAGTCCATGTAAGCGATGCCGAAAAAGCTGCTGCGAGGATCGTAGACACGCGGCTTGTAGCCAGGAGGCGGAAGCTGCACGAAGGAATGATGTTCGCGTACAGTGATGGATTCGGGCGAGGGCGTGACTTCCCGGACCCAGGGACCGGGGTCGTCGCCTGCGAAGGTAAGCGTGGCTTCGACTTCAGTGTTGAGAGGGAAGTTTTTGAGTGGAAGATAGATGGCGCAGCGCGACGCATCGAGGTGATAGGAGCCCTGCTTGGTGCGGCGAAGCGTTGCGGGAATGCCGTGGGCATCGCGCAGGAAAAAATCGGTGGCGTCGACGAGCGCGTGGCAATTCTCGTCGGTGGCATCGACGGGCCCGAGGCAATGCT
>DATEWL010000084.1:0-2429 GCA_035258025.1 Candidatus Acidiferrum sp.
CCCTGCGCGCGGCGATGGGAAAATTGCGGCTCAACGACGCGAGCTTTTCGTTCGAGATGGAGACCTCTGCCGCGCTCGGCTTCGGTTTCCGCTGCGGCTTCCTCGGCCTCCTGCACATGGAAATCGTGCAGGAGCGGCTAGAGCGCGAATTCGGAATCAACCTCATTACGACGGCACCCAGCGTGCGTTACCGCATTACGCGCGTCAGCGGCGAAGTGATCGAAGTCGACAGCCCGGCGAAATTTCCGAATCCCCGCGAGATCGAAAAAATCGAAGAGCCGATCATCACCGCGATGATCATCACCAACAATGAGTCCGTCGGCGGAATTCTGCAGCTCTGCCAGGAGAAACGCGGCACGCAGAAAAATCTCGAGTATCTTTCGCCGACGCGCGTGATGCTCACTTACGAACTACCGCTCAATGAAATCGTGCTCGATTTCTACGACCGGCTGAAAAGCGTTTCACGCGGTTACGCTTCGCTCGACTACCATTTGGCCGGGTACAGCGAATCCGACCTCATCAAACTGGATGTGCTCGTCGCCGGTGAACCGGTGGACGCGCTGGCGCTGATCATCCATCGCGATTTCGCGGCGGAACGCGGCCGCGAATTGGTGACGCGCCTGCGTAAGCTGATTCCGCGCCAAATGTTTGAAGTGCCCATCCAGGCGGCCATTGGCAGCCGCGTCATCGCGCGCGAAACCGTGGCGGCCATCCGCAAAAATGTTCTCGCCAAGTGCTACGGCGGCGACATTTCGCGCAAACGCAAACTCCTCGAAAAACAAAAAGAAGGCAAGCGCCGCATGAAGCGAGTCGGCCAAGTCGACATTCCGCAGGAAGCCTTTCTCGCTGTACTTAAAGTCGCTTCCTCCTCCGACGACGACTGAATTTGTTCGTCTCTTGAAAATCATGAACACTCGGCGAATATTTTTTGCGTTCACGCTACTGATGCTAGTCGTTGGGTTCTTCTATCTGTTGTCACCCTGGGTCGCGGCCTTTGCCTTGCACTACCGCATAAGCCGATACGTCAAGATTCGGGTAGACTACCCGGGATGCGTCCCGGGTACGCAAGCACCTGACGCGCTCAAGTGTCAATGTGAATTTGTCTTCGAGAACATCAAAAGGCCCGGCGAACTTATCTTTGAGAGTTCCAGTCTCCGTCAATCCTACGATCCAGATACCCGAACCTACAGCATCTCCGGCGCAGGAACAGTTCGAGGCGGTTCTAACCGTGTCGTCATCTCTGCAGACCGCATTTCGATCAACGGCACTGCGTTGCCACCCGACCGCTCGCCCTATCACGCGTTGATTCACTCTGATGGCATGCTCACGAATTCGTACATGGATATTGCCTGGTAGCTGTTCTGTGGAAGAACCGTGGAGCATTGGACTGAGCTCGTTAGATTCGATTACCCGATTCATGGTTCCTTCTTGCGAACTTCTGTGCTGAGACGGCCGCGGTGGAGTTGGATGGCTACTGTGTCGCCGATATTTACCTTGTCGGCGTCGCGGAGGAGGTTGCCGGCGGCGTCGGTGGCGATGGCGTAGCCGCGTTCCAAGACTTTGAGTGGACTGCGCTCCTGTAGCTGGAGAGCGAGGCGCTCGAGGCGTTCGCGTTTGGTGCGCAACAGACGCTCCATGCGTACGCCAAGTTCCGCGGTGCGTTTTTCGAGGCGCAGGCGGAACGCGGAGATTTTCACACGAAAATCAAATGTGGCAATACGCAGGTGCAGCGCGGTGAGGCGCTTGCGCGATTGTTCGAGACGGGCACGAAGGCCTTGCGCGAGGCGCGAGGTCATTTCATCGGCGCGCTGGCGCTGCTGGCGGAGGAGATCCAGAGGGCGGCGGAAACCGCGGCGCGCGGAAAGTTCGTGGACGCGCTTGCTGAGATCGAGGAGGCGGTAGCGGACGAGGCTGGCGAGCGTCTCGCGCAGGTCGGCGATGTGCTTATCGAATTCGCGGCGCGTTTGGACGACGAGTTCGGCGGCGGCCGACGGAGTGGAGGCGCGAACGTCGGCGACAAAATCGGCGATGGTGAAATCGGTTTCGTGACCCACGCCGGAGATGACGGGAATTTCGGAAGCGGCAATGGCGCGGGCGAGAGGTTCTTCGTTGAAAGCCCAGAGGTCTTCGATGGAGCCGCCGCCACGTGCGAGGATCAGAACGTCAACTAGTTTTTTTTGATTGAAGAATTTGAGCGCTTTGACGATTTCCGCGGCAGCGCCTTCGCCCTGAACCCGTACAGGAAAAACAGTCAGGTGAACGTTGGGAAAGCGGCGGCGCAAGATGCGCACGACGTCGCGCACCGCCGCTCCGCGCGGTGAGGTGATCAAACCGATGCGGCTGGGGAGCATGGGAAGCGGCTTTTTGCGCTCGGCGGCGAAGAGGCCTTCGGCTTCGAGGCGTTTTTTCAGCTGCTCGAACGCGAGCTG
>DATEWL010000085.1:0-3620 GCA_035258025.1 Candidatus Acidiferrum sp.
CAAATGACCGGACCGGCCGATGAGGCCGAACTCGTGGTGAAGATGCTAAATTCCGGCGCACCCGGCGTGATGCTGGATCTGGAAGACTCGAACGCGAATACCTGGGAGCACACGATTTGCGGCATCGAAAATATTCTCGACGCACTGGCAGGCCGGCTGACGTATTACGACCGAAAGCGCGAAAAGACAGTTGGAATTCTGCCGAGCAACACGGTGATTTTCACGCGGCCTCGTGGATTGCATATTCATCAAGCCGGAATTCTTGACGGCGAACTACTGCCTGCTTCCCTCTTCGACGTGGCGATGGTTGCCTATCAGGTGGACTTCAGCACGCTGCGGCATCCGCTGTGCTTCTACATTCCGAAATCTGAATCGGCCGATGAGGCGCTGTGGTGGCGCGATCTTTTCCAGATGATTGCGCGGGCGAAGGGTCTTCCAGCCGGTGCGATCAAGTGCATGGCATTGGTGGAGTCGCATCCTCTCGCTTATCAGATGGAAGAGTTCGCGTGGAATCTTCGCGAGCACATTCTGGGGTTGAATCTTGGCCGCTGGGATTACATGGCCAGCTTGATCCACTTCAACCTGGAAAATCCGGAATGGGTTTTGCCGGACCGCAACACGATTCCGCACAACGTGCCATTTTTCCAGAATTTGCGCGAGCTGATCCCGGAGATTTGCCACAAGCACGGGATGCTCGCGATCGGCGGCATGACTGCGCTCTTTCCGAGCCGGGAAGACGCGGAGCTGAATGCTCGAGCCCTCAAAGTGCTTGCGGAAGACAAGAAGAACGAAGCAACGTCCTTGATGGATGGCGCGTGGACGGGCCATCCCGATCAGAACGCGATTGCCGTAGCGCAATTCCCGGCACCGAATCAGCTCAGTGCGCGCTCAACAAACCCGGACACGCACGTAAATCTGCGGCCGCTCCCCACTGGCGTTGGCAAAAGGACGCTTGCGGGAACGCGCGCGGCCATTCGGACTGTGATTCGCTATCGCAACGGCGTCTTGAATGGGAAGGGTGCGAGCCTTCTAGATGGCTACATGGAAGACCTTGCGACCGACCGCATTTATCGTTTGATGATCGCGCAGCGATTACACCATTCGAGCAGCGTAGAGATTCTCGACGAAAGCGGTACGCCAGTGCGGCACACAACGGAATTAATCAGCCAGCTATTTGACGAAGAGCTCGGGCGCCTGCTCGGCGAGCCGGCAAATGTAAACGATCCACAAGCCGCGGCCTCACTCCGCGAGGCGCGTGGCTTGAGCGAGGAAATGATACGGCGGCAGGAATTCAATCCGGCCTAGAGAGTGGCGCAATTCATTCTTTATTAGAGCGAACTTCGGACTGAGGGCCGCGAATTTTCGCAAGGAGATATGCATGGCATCGAACGGAACGAACGGGGCCAACGGAAAAACAAAACATTCCCACGAGGATTGGTACACCAGTTCACGGTGGTCGGGCGTCACGCGTCCGTATTCATACGATGACGTGCTGCGGTTGCGCGGAACGATCCAGATTGAGTACACGCTCGCGCGGCTTGGCGCGGAGCGGCTGTGGAATTTGATGCACAGCGACCCGTATGTTCCAGCGCTAGGCGCGATCACTGGCAATCAAGCGATTGAAATGGTGCAAGCCGGCTTGAAAGCGATTTACGGATCGGGCTGGCAAGTGGCTGCGGACGGCAATACGGCGGGCGACGTTTATCCCGACCAGAGTTTGTATCCGTGCGATTCCGCGCCGAATCTTGTGAAGCGCCTCAACCGTGCGCTGCTGCGCGCGGATCAGATCGAATCCGCCGAACGGAAGCCGACCGGAACGTATTGGTTCGCGCCGATCGTGGCAGATGCGGAAGCGGGGTTCGGCGGTTCGCTCAACGCTTACGAACTGATGAAAGCGATGATTGAAGCGGGCGCGGCGGGCGTTCACTTTGAAGACCAGCTTTCTTCCGCGAAAAAATGCGGGCATTTGGGCGGCAAAGTGGTTGTGCCGACGCGGGAGTTCATCGAGAAGCTGACGGCGGCGCGGCTTGCCGCGGATGTTTGCGGCGTGCCGACGATTTTGATCGCGCGCACGGACGCGAACTCAGCGGGCTTGCTGTTGTCGGATGCGGACCCACGCGACCGCGAGTTCATTTACGGCGAGCGCACGCCGGAAGGTTTCTACCAATTTCACGGCGGGATCGACGCGGCGATTGCCCGCGGCCTCGCCTATGCTCCGTACGCGGACATGTTGTGGTGCGAAACGTCCACGCCCGATCTTGGCGAAGCAAGGAAATTCGCGGACGCCATTCATGCCAAGTTTCCCGGCAAGCTGATGGCGTACAACTGTTCGCCATCGTTCAACTGGAAGAAAAAGCTGGACGACGTGACGATTGCAAATTTTCAGCAAGAGCTTGGAAAAATGGGCTACAAATTCCAGTTTGTCACGCTAGCGGGATTCCATGCGCTGAACATGTCTATGTTCCATCTGGCGCGCGGATATGCGAAAGCCGGCATGACGGCGTATTCGAAACTGCAGCAGGAAGAGTTCGCCGCGCAAGAGCTGGGCTACCGTGCCGTCACGCATCAGCGATTTGTGGGCACGGGTTACTTCGACGAAATCGCGCAAGTGGTTTCCGGCGGCGCGACGTCCACCACGGCGTTAGCCGGTTCAACGGAAGCTGCGCAGTTCCACGTTGATGATAATGGGCACGTCGCACACGTGGCCGTGGAGTCCGGCTCGCAAGCCGCCTAAGCTTCGCCATTTAATTTTATCTCTTCGGAGAGAAGCAAAAAAGGGGCCCAGCGAAGGCCCCTTTTGCACTTTCAGTTTCGACTCGTATTCAAAACGCCGATTCGTCAGTTGGAGCCGCTGGGATTTGTGGCCTGATTGGTGTCTGCACTCGCCGCTTGGCCGATTTCCAGATCGTATTTTTCTCCGGTGAAGAAAATCTGCGCGAGGGATTGGCTCCCGTCTTGTGCCGGCTTCAGCGCGTAGCCGTCCTGTCCATTCGCGGCGCCCTGAGAAACGATTCTGGCGGACACGCTGGCGACGGTTTCCTTTCCTTTAAGAATATTTACTTTTACCTCGGGACCCGACCCACTCCATTCACACTTGTAGTCACCCGGGGCCAGTTGCTTGCCCTGGACTGTAACGTTTTCATACAAATGAAGCGACTTCTTGACAGTGGTTCCCGCGAAGGCGCTGACGGACAGCAATAAAGAACTTCCAAGCAACAGCGTTGAAAGTCTCGACACTTTCATATACAACTCCCCTTTTTCTTCTCCGAGAGCTAACGCGCGAGAAAAGACGGTCTCGCCCGCGGAGGCAAATGATTTTTTACTTCATTTAGTTGGATGGATTGTGGTCCTAAGCGGGTACATCGTTGAGCGAAAAATTTAGATTTATCCTCTGGTGACATTTTCTCATTGCAAGCGCTTTTCTGAAGCAGCAGCATGCACGCGGCCTCGGCCCCCAGCGCGCGCAGAAAGAGAAAAGGGGGCCCTTGCCGGGCCCCTTTTTTCATTTTCGGGCTTGGTTCGCACGATTTTGTCAGTTCGGGCTGGTTGTGGCTGCGGACGGCGCCGTGCTTACGCTCGCCCCTTGGCCGATTTCGAGATCGAATTTTTCCCCGCTAAAG
>DATEWL010000086.1:0-10612 GCA_035258025.1 Candidatus Acidiferrum sp.
AGTCCGCGATTCTGCGTCTCATCAAAAGCAGTTACCAGACAAAGCGAGAACGAGAGAAACATGAGAACTATCATCCTGCTCACTATTTCGAATGTCTTCATGACCTTTGCTTGGTATGGCCACCTGAAGTACCGCACTTCCGCGCTTTGGAAAGTCATTCTGGTGAGCTGGGGGATCGCTTTTTTCGAGTACTGCTTTCAGGTCCCGGCCAATCGCATCGGCTCGTATGAATTCAGCACAGCGCAACTCAAGACCATGCAGGAGGTGATCACTCTCTCGGTCTTTTCCGTTTTCTCAGTGCTCTATCTCGGCGAGAAAATAAAATGGAATCACGCCGCGGGCTATGGCTGCATCGCGATGGCTGTGTTTTTCGTTTTCCACAAGTGGTGAGCGCACCGGAAGCGAATCAGCGTGCCATTCGCTGAGGTCGCCACACAACCACGTCTTGGCGCTTCGCAAAATGAAGAAGAGGTTTTGCCGGGTCTAAATAAATTCCCGCAGCTTCCGGCATCGTATTGCTGACAAGTTCCGCTTCCGCAGGTTGCAACGGCCACGGCGCGTGATGGATTTCGCCGGAGATGACTTCCCCCTCTCCGTCTGTTGTGTAAAGACAATAACGCTCCGTCAGAAAATGCTCGAGCGACCCCGGGGCCGCAGAGAATACTTCGCCGATCGCTCGATACCGGCCGTTCAGCACTCCGCAAGCCGCACCTCGATGCGACCGTCCGCATCTGTACTCGATCCATCCATTCCGTTCCTCGCAAGACATTCGCGCGCGAAAATATGGCAAGTGAAACCACGGCCGCGCTATCGCCACAGCAATCCTGTTTCCCGCGTCGAGGCTGAAGAACCACACTCCAGGTTTGCCGTCAGCGAGTACGTACGTTCGAACATTCAATTCCGGGAACGCCGAGAGCCACGGCACCGCTGGTGTGCCACGCAGGCGCACACCAGACATCCGAAATGGCACAACTCCAAGCCATGCCTGCCCTTCATAAGTATCGATCTGCAATTCCACCGGGATATGTCGTCGCAGTGCCGCCTCTTCCACGCGCCAATGTGCAAAGAGTAGATCATGCCATCTCTGTGCCATGATCCAGGGGCCCGCAGGCAGGGGCCATGGCCGGTGGGCAACTTGGTCTAAATTTGCGCTCATCGGAATTCGCTCGCGTCACTCGACATCGTCATTGCGCCAATATACCCTTCTCTATCGCTGGCGAATCGAATTCTCAGCATTTAAATCAATCGAACAGTGCAAAAGGAGTGGCATTATGCAACGCAAAGCATCGGCAGTCTGGCAAGGCGGCTTGAAAGACGGCAAAGGCGCGATTTCCACGGACAGCGGCGTTCTGAAACAAACGCAGTATTCGTTCAGCACGCGCTTTGAAAACGGCGTTGGCACCAATCCAGAAGAGCTGCTTGCCGCAGCCCACGCGGGATGTTTCACCATGGCGCTTTCTGCACAACTCGGCGGCGCAGGAATGACCGCGCAAAAACTGGAAACCTCAGCCACAGTCACGCTCGACAAAGTCGGCGACGGCTTCTCCATCACCAAGAGCCACCTAGACCTCGTTGCCACCATCCCCGGCGCAGACAAAGCCAAGTTCGACGCCGCCGTCAAAGCCGCCGAGACAGGCTGCCCCGTTTCCAAGCTTTTCAAAGCCGAGATCAGCGTCAGCGCGACGCTCAAGTCCTGAACGCATCGCCGCTCATCGACTACAGACCAAACGAGTACAATGCCGCACATGATTCCAGCTCCAGGCGCCTTCATCGCAGGTGTCGCGATTTTTCTGATCGTTTTGTGGGACGCCTTCGAGGCCATCATCCTGCCTCGGCGCGTGACGCGTAAGTTCCGGCTCGCGCGTCTCTTTTATCGATCCACCTGGAAATTGTGGAGATTCACGACTAGCCTTGTCTCGTCTCGCAAAAGCCGCGAGGCGTTCCTGGGTTTTTATGGTCCACTGTCTCTCCTCGTTCTTGTTGGCGTTTGGGCCGTCGGCCTGGTCTTGGGTTTCGGCCTCATGCAATACGGTGCAGGATCAGCGGTCGTCATGACGGGCGGCGAACCCAGCTTTCTTACCGACATTTATCTCAGCGGAACAACATTTTTCACTCTTGGCCTGGGCGATGTCATCCCCCGCTCAGGGTTGGCACGAGCTTTGGTCGTTACCGAAGCCGGTTTTGGCTTCGGCTTTCTCGCAGCCGTGATTGGCTACCTGCCATTCATTTACGGTTCGTTTTCAAAACGCGAAGTGGACATTTCCCTGCTCGATTCGCGCGCTGGCACGCCCCCTACCGCGGGAGAACTTCTCCGCCGCCACAGTTATCCCCACGGACAGGAAGCTTTGCGCGAACTTCTCAAAGACTGGGAGCACTGGTCCGCCGAGCTCATGGAGAGCCACCTTTCTTATCCGGTTCTGGCCTTCTTCCGCTCGCAGCATGACAACCAGTCCTGGGTCGCCTCGCTTACGGCCATCCTCGATACTTCCGCACTGCTCATGGTCGGCATCGAAGGCGCTTGCGAAAAGCAGGCAGAGTTGACCTTCGCTATTGCGCGCCACGCCGTCGCCGATCTTTCCCAAGTTTTCGGCACGGCGCCAGCGCAATTGCCCCAAGACCGGCTCCCCGCCGAACAATTGCGACACATCCGAGACATCCTCGCCCAGCACGGCTTAAAACTCCGTGACGGCGAGGAAGCCGACCAACGCCTCACAGAGCTGCGCCGCATGTACGAACCATATATTTACGCCCTAGCGGCTTATTTGAATCAGACGCTGCCACCCTGGATTCCCCAGAAAAAGGGCAAGGATAACTGGCAAACAACTGCGTGGGGCCAGTCGACTGGCCTGGTCGAAAAGGAGAAGGAATCGCCCCATGTGCACGCAGACGATCACTTCTAGAAAACTCAAAACGCCGAAACACCGCGACAACAAGTTTTCTTCGTAGGGGCACGGCACGCCGTGTCCCTCTTCAGCTAAAATCTGGAAATCCAAAGGGAGAGAAGAATCGAAAATAGCGTTGAATCAAGTTTCCTAAGAACCGGAGGCCATAAAATGAAAGCCATAGTCGTTCACGAATTCGGCGGTCCCGAAGTCCTAAAGCTGGAAGAAATCCCCACACCGAAACCCGCCGCCGGACAAGTCCTGGTCCGCGTTCACGCCGCAGGTGTAAATCCGTATGACACTTACATGCGCAACGGTACCTACGCCGTCAAGCCTCCGCTGCCATATACACCAGGCTCCGATGGCGCTGGCACCGTTGAAGCGGTGAGCCCCGGCATTGCCAAAGTAAAGCCCGGCGACCGCGTGTACATGGCGAAGACCGTCACCGGCGCATACGCCGAATATGCGCTCGCTCTGGAAAGCCAAGTACACCGGCTTCCTGAAAAAGCCAGCTTCAGCCAAGGCGCCGGGGTCTGGGTCCCCTACGGAACCGCGTATCACGCGCTCTACCACTCAGCGCAAGCTCACGCATCGGAAACAGTCTTGGTTCACGGTGCCAGCGGTGGCGTAGGCATTGCAGGAGTCCAGCTTGCTCGGGCTCTCGGGCTGACTGTCTTCGGCACCGCAAGCAGCCAGAAAGGCCTCGATCTCGCCACACGCGAAGGCGCTCATCAGGTTTTCGATCACGGCAAACCCGGCTATCTCGACGAAATCATGAAAGCCACAGGCGGCCGAGGCGTGGACATCATTCTCGAAATGCTGGCGAACGTGAATCTCGCACATGATTTGAAGCTCCTCGTCACCAACGGCAGGGTGATCGTCATCGGAAATCGCGGAGAAATCACGATCAACCCCCGCGACGCAATGGCGCGTCGCGCCTCGATTCGAGGCTTTACGCTCTGGGCTATCACTGCTTCCGAAGAAGCCGATATTCACGCCGGCGTTATCGCTGGCCTCGAAAACGGCACGCTGCGCCCCGTCGTCGGCAAAGAACTGCCTCTGGCCGAAGCCGCCCGCGCCCACGCGGAGATTCTCCAACCCGGCGCTGCGGGAAAAATCGTCCTGGTCCCCTAGCGACAGCCACAGAGCCGCTGTGAAACGTCAGACCATTCACAATCGAAATAGGCCCGACGGAACCAACCGTCGGCCTTTCGCCGCACCGTCTTACGCCTTATAATCATCCGTCGGCGTTCGAGCCATAACACTTCGTTAACGAACAACAAAAACTGTTTCACCGTGCAAACCCTGCTCCCCATCGCAACCGTTCTCACCGCACAGACCTCCCTCAGCCATTACTGGCACAAGTTGACGGACCGCACTTTCTCCGGCGTCTATCATGCTGATGCTTTCGACCTCGCAATGATGATTCCCTACTTCCTGGTGCTTTTTGTCCTCGCTGCTTATGGCCTGCACCGCTATTGGCTTGTCTATGATTATTACGTCTACTCGAAGAATGTTCCTGGCCCGCCGCCCGAAGTCAGAAATTTGCCACGCGTCACTGTGCAGCTTCCGATTTTCAACGAACGCTATGTGATCGAGCGCCTCGTGGAAGCCGTCTCGCGGTTCGACTACCCGCGCGAATTGCTCGACGTGCAAGTCCTTGACGATTCCACTGACGAAACTTGTCAGGTTGCCAGCGCCTGCGTGGAACGCCACGCCGCACAAGGCATGCCCATCGTTTACATCCATCGCACCAATCGCGAAGGCTACAAAGCCGGTGCCCTTGAAAACGGTCTCAAGACTTCTCAAGGCGAATATGTCGCTATCTTCGACGCGGACTTTATCCCCGAGCCTGATTTCCTGCGCCGCACCATTCCTTATTTCGTCGATCCCGCTAACGGTCCCAAAATCGGCATGGTGCAGACCCGCTGGACCTACCTCAACCGCGATTACTCGCTCCTGACGCAGGTTGAAACGATCCTTCTCGACGGCCACTTCGTCGTCGAACATGGCGCGCGCTCGCGTCGCGGAACCTTTTTCAATTTCAACGGCACCGCTGGCGTCTGGCGCCGTGCAGCCATCGAAGAAGCCGGCGGGTGGGAGCACGACACGCTCACTGAAGACACCGATCTTTCCTATCGCGCGCAACTGAAGGGTTGGAAGTTCCTCTATCTTCCGCAAATCGAATGCGCATCCGAGCTGCCTGTCGACATGAACGGCTTCAAAGCGCAGCAGGCCCGCTGGGCTAAGGGCTTGATGCAAACCGCGAAGAAAATCCTTCCGCGCGTCATGAAATCCGACGCGCCCTGGCACGTCAAAGCCGAGGCTTTCTTCCATCTCACCGCCAATATCAGCTACCCGCTCATGGTTCTCTTCTCCGTCATGCTCCTCCCCGCCATGATCGTCCGTTTTTATCAAGGCTGGTTCCAGATGCTCGTCGTCGACCTGCCGCTTTTCCTCGCGTCAACGTGCTCCATCTCCAGTTTCTACATCGTCGCGCAAAGGGAGCTGCGCCCGAAAAACTGGTGGCGCACATTTCTCTACATGCCGTTCGTCATGGCCACCGGGATAGGCATTTCGGTGCGCAACGCCCAAGCCGTTCTGGAAGCGATCGTCGGCAAGAAAAGCGAGTTCGCGCGTACACCCAAATTCAATATCGAAGGCAAAAAGGGCACGTTCGTGGCAAAAAAATACAAAAACAAGGCCGGCTGGATGCCCTACGCCGAAGTCCTGCTGGGTCTATACTTTGCGGCCACCATCGTATACGCCATCACCAACGAAAACTACGCGACTATCCCTTTCCTGCTTCTCTTCGTCTGGGGTTATCTCTACACCGGGCTAATGTCTCTCGGCCAAACCTACTTTGCCCACCTCCGCTTCGGCGTCAACGCCCCAGAAATGCGCCCCGCCGCCACTGGCGCCCCTGGATTTTGAGCCGATTCCCCGTTTAAGCACTGCTCGTTTTTACACTTCGCTCCCTTTTGACGACAGTTCGACCGCCGATTTCCGCCATTGAATGACTTTGAGTTGATATAGGACTAATCTTGTCGTATATTTTAGTTGCAAATGCTTTGCAACAACAGCCCTGTCATCATTTGCCCGAAATAAAGTCTTGCGATGGTTTCCAGGTCGATTGAGGGGGAGCCGGTCATGGGTTCACCGGGGGATTGTTAGGATGTTTACCACCAAGCGAAACTACAATAGAGCTTTTACTTTTCCCAACTTGAGGTGCTCCGGACGTCTCGCCTTGTGTCTCTCTCTTTGCTCTGTCCTGCTCTTGGCCATCGATTCATGGGCAGGCGTAGGAGGAAGTATCTCGGGTACGGTGACGGATTCGAGCGGCGCGGTCGTGGTCAAAGCCACCGTCACGGCAACAAACGCCGACACCGGCATCCGTCAAACAACAGCTACCGACGGCAAGGGTTTCTACTCGTTTCCGAACCTTCCGATCGGGAATTACGAACTCGAAGTCGCAAGCTCGGGGTTCCGGTCGTACCGCAAGACCGGAATCGTGATTGATGCCAACAGCGCATTGAGAATCGACACGGTCTTGATCGTGGGCGAGAGGACGGACACCATCTTGATTGTCGATCCCCCAATCCTCGTCGACACATCGAGCACACAAAATGGCGAGGTGATTTCTGGCGCTCAAATGACGAGCGTGCCCCTGAACGGCCGCAGCTTCACCGATCTGCTGGCACTTCAGCCCGGGGTTGTTCCCGTCGCCTCCATCACAGGCGATACGGTACAAGATGTGGGCGCGAGTGTACTGTCTCCGTCTGGCGACTTGAATCCCGGCACAATTTCGATCAACGGGCAGCGCGAATTTGCCAACAGTTTCATCGTCAATGGAAGCGACGTCGAGGAGGACGTGAACAATGGCGCATCGGTGATTCCCAATCTCGATTCCATCGCCGAGTTTCGCATTCTGACGAACAACTTTGACGCTGAGTATGGCGAATTCAGCGGCGGACAGATTAACGTCGTCACAAAATCCGGCGCCAACGCCTTTCACGGCGACGGTTTTGAATTCCTCCGCAACACGAATCTCGATGCGCGCAATTACTTTTCGCCCACGCGCGGGACCTTCGAGCAAAACCAGTTCGGCGGAACCTTTGGCGGCCCGATTCGCAAGGACAAGATTTTCTTCTTTGGCGACTATCAGGGGACTCGTTCGACCCAGGGCGTCGACTCCGGCCAAATTCCGGTTCCCTCGGTGCTGGACCGGACAGGAAATCTATCCGATCTAGCCAGCTCCTTTGTAACCAAGGATGCGAACGGGAACACGATACCCACCACGGTAAGCGGAGCGGGCTTTGCCAGCACGCTTTCGCAGAAACTCGGCTACACAGTCACGGCCGGCGAAAATTATTTCACGCCAGGATGCGCAAGCAGCGGCCGCAATCCATGCGTTTTTCCGGAAGCCGTGATTCCGCAAAGCGCATGGTCCACTCCTGCACAAAATCTCCTGAAATATATTCCCTCACCGACGAGCTCGAACGGCACATTTTCCACATCAGCATTCAACCAAACCTTGCGCGACGACAAAGGAGCATATCGGGCGGATGCCGAAACCAGATGGGGATTGCTATCCGCTTACTATTTTCTCGACGATTGGTCGCAAAACAACCCGTATCCCGTCGCGCAAGGCGGAGCGAACGTTCCCGGCTTCAACGCAAACTATGCGGGCCGCACTCAGCTAATCAGCCTGGGCGACACAAAAACGCTCAGCTCGACGGCCGTGAACGAATTCCACTTCAGCTATTTGCGAAACGCGGTTGACTTGGGCAAGCCAATAGGCGGCCTCGGCGTGAGCCTTGCTTCCCAAGGCTTTACCGGAATCCTGCCCTTGTCTCCAAAAACCGAAGGCGTCGAAAGCGTCGCCTTCAACAGCTTCACGATTGGTACGAACACCAATGAACTGAACCAGATTGGAAATACCTATCAGTGGCTCGACAACTTTTCCAAAGTGTTTGGAAGGCACACAATCAAGACGGGCGGTGAATTTCACTACGATCAGGTCAACGTTAATGCCATCGCTCAATTCAATGGCAGCTTTCTCTTCTTTGGAACGGAAACCGGCTCCGATTTCGCGGACTTTCTTTTGGGGGCACCCAGCCAGTACAACCAAAGTCAGCTAAAAGGTTTTTACGGCCGCAACAAATACCTCGGTCTCTTCGCGCAAGATAGTTGGCGGCTGACGCGTAATCTCACGCTCAACTACGGCCTGCGCTGGGATCGCATTGAACCCTGGTACGAGAAGTACAACCAGATCGCATCGTTCATACCGAATGAGCAGTCGGTAGTTTTCCCGAATGCGCCGGCGGGAATTGTTTATCCTGGCGACCCGGGAGTCTCCCGCACACTAGCGCCTTCGGGAAATCACGATTTTGCTCCGCGCATCGGCCTGGCTTACTCGCCCAACCCTTCAGGCGATGGTATGCTTGCCAAAATTCTCGGCGGTCCCGGAAAGACAAGTATCCGCGCCAGTTACGGAATCTTTTATACCGCGATTGAAGCGCTCTCGATCGGCGTCATGAGCGCGAATGCGTCTTACGGTTCGACGTACACGAGCCCTGCTCCGCCGCAGTTTGCCAACCCCTTCGTTACGTTAGCTACCGGCCAGGATCTTGGTCAGGCGTTCCCGCTCCAGCTCGCGCCGTTGGGGGCCAGTGCGAAGCGTCCTGATACGACCACGGACTTTTCACAGTTTGAGCCGATATCCGGGCTTCCCAACTACCCCCCGGGCAATCGTATTCCGTACACCGAGGAATACATGCTGTCGATCGAGCGCGGGTTGGGAGCGAGTACAGTGCTCAGCTTGAACTACGTGGGCAATCAGGGACATCGGCTTCTGGTGCTGGAGGAATCAAATCCGGGTGATCCCGCGCTGTGCTTGTTCTTGAGCAGTCCGGCCAATCTTGCAGCAGGACAAATCCCATGCGGACCCTTCGGGGAGGACACCACCTACAAAACCGCCACAGGAACGATCCAGCAGGGCACTCGTGGTCCGCTGGGACCGAATTTCGGCAGCAACGCCAACCAAGCCACCATCGGGAATTCCAATTACAATGCGTTGCAGGTCACGCTGCGGCACACCAGCAAGGATTTGACGGTGCTGGCCGGGTATACGTTTAGCAAGTCCCAGGATCAATCTTCCAATTTGGGTGAAGCCGTCAATCCACTGAATCCTTCGCTCAGCAAAGCGCTGTCCTCCTTTGACGTGAAACATAATCTTGTCGTGAGCTACTCCTATCAGCTCCCTTTGGAACGCCTGTTGCATATCTCGAATCGTTGGACGCAGGGCTGGGAACTATCCGGGATCACGCGATTCAGCTCGGGGCTTCCCGTGACGCTGGTCAACTTCGGAGACAACTCCCTGATTGGCGCAGAGCCGAATGGCGTCAACAACTTTGGTGTAGATGAACCTGACTACCTGGGAGGACCGCTCAAGCTTAACGGCAATCCCCGCAATGGCCGCGCGTACTTCGACGCTGCCCAGTTTCCCCAGAACGCTTTGGGAACGCCGGGGACGGCCAAGCGTCGCTTCTTCTATGGTCCGGGAATGGACAACTACGACATCGCTATTCTCAAAAATGTGCGGTTGACGGAAGCGAAATCCCTGCAATTTCGAGTCGAAGCCTTCAACGCTTTCAACCACGCTCAGTTCTTCGGCCCACAAGCCGTTGACGGAAACATCGACAGTTCAACCTTTGGGAGTGTCGTCAGCGCCGCTCCGCCTCGCCTCGTGCAGTTGGGTGCGAAATTCTTCTTCTAAGGCAAAGCGCAACGGCTTGCGAGTTGCTCCTTGGGCTTCTGCGCTGCTTTACTACGCTTCGCGCTTCCGCAAGTCAAGTAATGTACGCTGCGGACCGCAGATATTGGCGCGCATAGCCGCTGCGGCTTCGTGACGGCGATGTGTGTAGAATCGTTTCGAGTCAGCCGGTAACCTGTGCCCTGAAATGCAGCGAATCTTCGTAAGGCAAATAGATAGGTTGTTTGGAGACTACGATCACCCGAAGAGGACTGTAATGAGGAATCCAAGACTACCGTTATTGGTTTTGTGCTTGCTGTTTGGCAACAGCTCGGGATTCGCTCAGCAACCTCGGAAAGTGATCATCAATCAGGACTGTTCAGGGCCCGGCGGCAGCAATATGCAAACACTGCTGACCTTAATTCAATCTCCCAAGGTGCAAGTGCTGGGTATAACGGTTGTCAGCGGAAACCAATGGCGCGACGAAGAGGTTGCGCATACTCTGCGACTTCTCGAGCTCATTGGCCGCACCGATATTCCCGTCGTGCCCGGAGCCGTATTTCCGCTCGTGCATCGGCGCAACGAAGCGCTTTTGTGGCAGGCAAGGTATGGAAAAGTCGCCTTTGCCGGCGCCTGGGATGACCGCTGGTGGCACGAACATGACGTCATTCCTCCGCTCCCCGAAGGCCAGCCCACCACGAAGCCGGCCGATGAAGACGCCGCTCACTTCCTCGTCCGCATGGTCCACAAATATCCGCATGAAGTGACGATCTACGAAGGCGGCCCCATGACGAACTTGGCGCTCGCCAACGCCATCGATCCACACTTTGTCGAACTGGCCGAAGGACTGGTCTTTATGGGCGGAAGCTTGAGCCCACGGACGGACGATCCGGAGTTCATCAGCAGCCCACGCCACGAATTCAATTTCTGGTTCGATCCAGAGGCCGCGAAGAGCGTATTAGAGGCGCCGTGGAAG
>DATEWL010000087.1:0-5214 GCA_035258025.1 Candidatus Acidiferrum sp.
TTTTAGCGAGCCGAGCGTCGAGTCTTTACTTGAAGACCTCCGCCCGCACGTTCATGCCAAAGGAACCGACTACACCGCGGAAACCGTGCCCGAGCGCGCCACCGCCGCTCGTCTCGGTGTAAGGGTTGCCATCGTCGGCGACCCCAAAGATCATTCCACGCGCGATCTTCTCGAATCCGTCCGCAAGGCTCCGCATGCCTGACCCCCGTTTCCTGGTTCTGCGCCTCGGCTCGCTCGGCGACATTGTGCACACTTTTCCTGCTGTTTCTGCGTTGCGTGAAACATTCCCAACTGCTGAGATCGTTTGGCTAACGCATCCGCGTTGGAAACCTTTAGTCGAGAGCAGCGCCCTGGCCTCGCAAGTCTGGGCGACCGAGACACGCTCCATTCCTTCGTTGCGCAAGATCATTGAAGATCTTCGAGCCGTTCACTGGGACGTTGCGATCGATTACCAGGGCCTTTGGAAATCTGCAGCGCTGGCTTTTTTCGGTGGCATCAAACTCAGAATTGGCTTTTCTTCGGAGACGATTCGAGAATTTGGCGTTCCCATCCTTTACACCGATCGTGTCCGCTGCTCCACGACGCACATCGCCGATCAAAACGGCGAATTATCTCTTCGTGCAGGAGCGCGCAATCCGGTCGCACCGTTTTCCTTGCACGTTCCAAAACAAGATGACTGCGGCACTCGCGACTACTTGCAGAACCTTGGCCTGGATCGCTATATCGTCTTGAGTCCCGGCGGCGGCTGGCGCTCGAAGTGCTGGCCGCCAGAGCGCTTCGGCCATCTCAGCAAAATGATTCGAGACTCTCTTGGCCTGCGTTGCGTGGTGAATTACGGTCCCGGCGAAGACGACCTCGCTCTCGCCGCTCGGGAATGCAGTGGCGACGCTGAGCCTGTACCCTACAATGGTCCACTTGGACCCTTGATGGCTCTCCTGCGAAACGCGGCGTGCATCGTCGGCGGCGATACCGGCCCTCTTCATCTGGCGATCGCTCTCGGCACTCCGGCCGTCGCCCTCTTTGGTCCCACGGACCCTGCCCGTAACGGCCCCTATCACACAGACGACATTGTTTTGCGCGCGCCCGGCGCAGTCAAGACGCACAGCCGCATTGATCAAACCGATCCTTCCATGTTGCAAATTCAAGTGAACGAAGTTTTCGACGCGATCCGCCGCCGACTCGGAATACCGGCATGAAATCCGCCAGCACTTTCTTTGCCCGCTGGCGCGTCCGGTTCAGCTATCCCCTTGCCATTCTCGTCTTGTGGTTCGCGCGGCCAACACCCCATAGCATTCTTTGGGGAGTGCCCCTCGGTTTGCTCGGTTTATTCATCCGCGCGCGCGCCGCCGGCCATCTTCATAAGCAGAAGGTTTTGACGGTCACAGGGCCCTATTCCTACACACGCAATCCACTCTATTTTGGCAGCGCGATTCTCGCGCTTGCCGCCGCCGTTGCCACGCGGTCCTGGATATCGGCCGCAATTCTTGGAATGTATTTTGCGCTTTTCTATTCGATAGTCATGCGTCGCGAAGAGGCAGAGCTTCGCCAGCATCACGGCGCCGCGTTTGACGAGTACGCCCTCGCGGTGCCGCTGTTTTTTCCACGGCTTACTCCGGCGAAGCTTTCTTTTGTCGGCCCTGGTTCATTCTCCTTTGCCCAATACAAGAAAAATCACGAATATCAGGCGGCTATCGGATTCCTGCTATTGCTCGCTGTGTTGCTGGCGATTTGGTGGTTGCGTCTGCGCTGAAGCTGCTCCTGCCGTTTTCTCCGGACACACTACGAAGCAGCTAATTTCAAGCTGTTTCCCGTCGGTCAAAACGTGAACTGCGCCATCGTGGTCCGTTCGCAGAACCCGCACTCCCGCGGCTGTAAGCCGTTCCAGCAGTTCCGGGTTGGGATGACCATACGGATTGTCTTCTCCCGCGCTGATCACCGCGACGCGAGGGCGCACCGCAGCCAGGAATCCCGGCGTCGTCGAGTTCTTACTGCCATGATGGCCAACCTTCAGAACATCGGCGCGTAGCGCCGCCTCGCTGTTATCCGACAGTATGGAGCTCTCCGCCTGCTTTTCCGCATCTCCCGGCAGCATCATGCTGCGCTCTCCGTAGTTAAGCCGTATTACCAGCGAATCATTGTTCTTCGACGCAGGTCCAACCTCTTCTGGTGTGATCTCCGGCCACAGAAATTTGCTCTCTACTCCGTCCCACGAAAATGCATTTCCACGGATTTCGTGCACGATCGGAATCTTCTTTTCGTGCGCCAATTTTTCCAGGTTTGCCAGCGCTCCCGACTCGACTTCGCGCCCAATCCATAGGGTGCTGACGCGAAAATTTTCAAGGATGGCTGTCAATCCTCCGATGTGATCTTGATGAGCATGGGTTAGCGCTACGACGTCCAGTTTCTGAAAACCACGCGACCACAAGTACGGCGAAACAGCATCTTCACCAGGGTCGATCCCGTTATGCTCCTCACGCCCAGGGAAACCGCCGAAGGCTCCCCCGCCATCGATCAACAGAGTTCTTCCCTGGGGCGATACCAGAAGCAGCGAATCTCCTTGCCCCACATCCAAAACCGTCAATTCCAACTTTCCTGCCGACCAGTGCGGCGCAAACGGAAATAGCGCCATAGTGAGAGCGCTTGCTGCCAATACCCCAGCCGCAAAGCGAGAGACCTTCTTGCGCCAAGAGTTGGCGATACGTGCCGTCATCGCCAAAAGCAAGCCAGCCACAAGAAATATCACGATGAGCCACGCAGGCGGCCCCGGAATGCGATAACTCCACCGCGGAAATTGCGCGAACCACTGCACAATATGCACGAGCAGCATCGTCAACCACGTCAACGGAACCGCAAGCAGTTTTCCCAGTGCGTGTGAAATGAGTCCGCAGCCCAGCGTCAGGAATCCAAGCGGCACAACAATTCCCGTCAGAGGCACAGCTGCCAGATTGACCAGCGGCGCGCTCAACGTGACGCGGTGGAAATCTCTCGCCATCAAGGGCAGCATCCCAACTTGCAATGTCAGCGTAATAACCAGCAATTCCCACACCCGAAGGGAGACGCCGATGCCCCCCGCAAGCACATCTCCAGCGGGCTTCTCAGGCGCGCTGGAACATGTGCGGAAAGCCAACGCGCCATCAATCGCAAGTCGATCCGAAATTGCGCCGCCTGCGGCTCATGAGCCGCATCGCGTGTGACGTCCCGCCAGCCGCGCAGTGCCGCGACATAAGGTTGAACCGTCTTCGCAAGCCACGGCAGGGCAAGCCCCGCGATGCACCCGATGGCCAGAAATGTCAGTTGAAAGCTCGAATCGCGAACAGCCAGCGGCTTTGCAATCAGTAGAATGAGCGCGGCCATTCCCGCGGAATTCAATAAATCCAGACGCCGAAAGAACAATCCGCCAATCACCACAATCGCGGTCATCAGGGCCGCGCGAAGCACCGGTGGCCGCTGTTCCACCACGGCAACATAGGCGAACAACAGCGTGAGTGTGCCGAGAGCCGTCCAGAAACGGGCGAGTCTTAGCGCACGTCCGATCGAAAACAGAAACACGGTCAGCGCCCCTACGTGTAGCCCTGCCACAACCAGGACACGAAAAACGCCCGTCTTCTGAAAGTTAGTGGACTCCGAATGCTCGACGAAGCTCCGGTCACCCAGCAGCATCGCGCGCAAAACTCCGCCAACTTGGGGCGTTTTCTCGAAAAGCTCGTCGATCTCATCTCGCAACCTACGTCGAGCGCGCGCCAGTCGTGTCAGGGCTGTCGTTGGCGACAACGCCGTCCGCTCCATCAGTTCCGGTGCACGCAAGGTCGCGACCAGATCGACATTCTGTTCCGCCAAATACGCGCGCCGGTCAAACGCGCCCTCATCTCTGAAAACCTGCGGTTGTTTAGCCTGCGTCGCGCCCACGACTTCGTCTCCCACATGGACGTCCGGCGCCGCTGCTTGCTCCGGACTCTCCGAAAAGCTGACTCGCAAGCCTCCTCGCGCGGGCAATAGCGAACCTTCGTATTCGACTCCAGTCAATTCGATCTCGTAGCCGTAGCCCCACGGCAATCGCGCAGGCTCGTCCTGAAGCCGCCCGTGCCACCGCAGCGGCGTCTTCAAATCCAGGCGACCTGCCTCAACGAGCGACAACACATAGTCCGCGGGCCGCGGCTGATTTGCGATGCCCGCGCCCAACGCACCCAGAATGATCCAACTCAACACGGAAACGGTGGCAGCAGGGAAGAGGTGGCCGATTCTGGCCAAGAAGATGCCGGAACAAATGAGTGTGGCCGCGCCGGCAAAACCAATTGTCAGGAATACGTGCGAGGAAACTCGTGCTGCGAACCACGGAGATTGGCCGAGCACAATGCCGCAAGCAAATAATGCGGCGATGGCGACGGTCGGCAGTCTCACGGGACTCTTCGCAACCTCACTAGCGCTTCGATGTGATATGTCTGCGGAAAAAGATCGAAGAGGTGCATTTCGCTTATCTCATACCGCACGCTCGGCCCCGCAATTTCCTTCGGTTTCCGCGGCGAGCTTGTCAGAACGGCCAGATCCCTCGCCAGTGTGGATGGATCGCACGAAAGGTATACGATTTCCGCGGCTCCAAGCTCCGCAAGAAGCGCTGAAGTCTCGGCTCCCAATCCCGCGCGCGGAGGATCGAGCACGATGAACTCCGGCCTTTCCTGTGTTTTCTTCAGAAAATCTTCGGCGTGTTCGTTGTGCGTGGTTACCGAGACGCTCGCCGCTTCCGCGTTGGCATAAAGATCGCGCGTTGCCGCAAGGTTTGCGTCCACGCACACCACTTTTTCATACGCCCGCGCAAGTGGCAGTGTAAAAAAGCCGACACCGGAATACATATCCAGCGCCAGCTTGCCCTTCGCACCGGCCGTCACCGTCCTCAGCAAATCCTCGATCAGGAACCGGTTCACTTGGAAAAACGACAGGTGGCTCACCCTGTACTTGAAACCACCCGCCTCGTGCACCAAATATCCGGGGCCAGTAAGCTCGAATTTGTCCTTCTTCTGATCCAGCAGCAGCAAACTATCCACCTGCGGTATCGCTTTTCGCAAGATCGCAGCAAGTTCCGCCGCAGGCTTCGGAAATCTCTCGAACGCGACGTTCAAAGAAATTTTCTCGTCCGCTGAGTCGGCAAATGCTTCAATCTCGAGAATTGCCTCGGGCAGCGTCCCGGCCCTCGCCATTTCCTGCAGTCGGCCAAAAGTC
>DATEWL010000088.1:0-4373 GCA_035258025.1 Candidatus Acidiferrum sp.
ATGACCGATACTGAAATTTGGCAAGTCATCGCTTACATTCGCAGCGTTCAAGTTAAAGCGCCCGCGCAACCGCTCGGAGACGCAGCGCGCGGCAAGCAACTTTTCTTCGGCGCAGCAGCATGTTCCACCTGCCACATGATCGAGGGGAAGGGAGGTCGCATCGGCCCCGACCTCACCACCACTGGCTCAGCCCGCGCCACCGATTACCTGGTCGAGTCCGTGCGTAATCCCAGCCGACGCTTGGCCCAGGGGATTTCCGAGGCGATGAAGGAGTTTTCTCAGGAATACGAAACCGTGAAGGTTGAAACCGCTGATGGCCAGAAATTCGTCGGCGTGGTCTTGAACGAAGATCATTTTACTTTGCAGATGCTGGATCTTCGCGAACAACTTCATCTCTTCGAAAAAGACAAACTTCGTTCCTACGAAAAATCGCGGGAATCTCTCATGCCTGCCTACGATCAAAAAATGTTGAGCGACAAAGACCTGCAGGACGTCCTCGCATTCCTGCTTAGTGTAGGCGCCCAATGAGCACGCTGATGATGAAAAGCTCACTCTTTGCGTCGCTCGCTTTTTTCGCCGCTTCGATTCTCGTGGCGCCGAACGCCCATGCTCAAGTCACTCCCCAACGCCTGCTCGATTCCGCAAAGGAGCCGCAAAACTGGCTCATGTATTCGGGCGATTACTCGGGGCATCGCTTCACCACGCTGGATCAAATCAATACTACAAACGCGAGCGGGCTCGTCCCCAAGTGGGCCTACCAAACGATGGCGGGCGGCAAGTTTGAGACGACACCGCTTGTCGTCGACGGAGTTCTCTACGCTACCGGCCAGGATGATCGTGCATTCGCTCTCGACGCCAAGACGGGCCGCCCCATTTGGCAATACCAGCGCGCGCTACCTGCCGACATTCGACCCTGCTGTGGCCGCGTCAATCGAGGCCTCGCCATTCTTGGCGACAAAGTCTACCTGGGCACGCTCGACACGCACGTTATCGCGCTCGATTCCAAAACCGGCAACGTCATTTGGGATGTAACAGCGTTCGACTATCGGAAAGGCTACAGCATCACGCTTGCGCCACTCGTCATCAAAAATCTCGTCATCGTCGGTGTTTCCGGCGGCGAATACGGCATACGTGGATTTATTGACGCCTACGACGCCGCGACCGGCGAACGCAAGTGGCGCTTCTACACCGTTCCCGGCCCCGGCGAGCCTGGCCACGAGACCTGGGAAGGCGATTCCTGGAAAATTGGCGGCGCGCCAGCCTGGATGACTGGCTCCTACGACCCAGCCACCAACACTACCTTCTGGACCACTGGCAATCCCTCGCCCAGCAATCGAGGCGAAGGACGTGCGGGCGACAATCTCTATAGCAACTCACTGCTAGCGCTTGATCCTGACACCGGAAAGCTCAAATGGTATTTCCAATTTACCAAGCACGACGAACACGATTGGGACGCCACGCAAGTTCCCGTCATGATTGATCAGGGCGAAAAACATTTTATCGCTCAAGCCAATCGCAACGGCTACTTTTATGTGATTGATCGTTCCACCGGAAAACTTATCTTCTCGAATCCTTATGCGAAAACTACATGGAGCAATTCCAAAGACGCCGAAGGCCGCCCGATCTCACTCAAAGAAGCTTCTCCCACGCCGGGAGGGAGCCGCGTCTGTCCCGGAGCTGCCGGCGCAACGAATTGGATGTCTCCCACTTACGATCCACAAACAAAGCTTTTCTACGTCACCGCGCGCGAGCAGTGCGATATCTTTAGCACCGCGCCGCAGCCCTACGAAGAGGGCCACGCCTACTACGGCAGCGCGTATTTTCCAAACGACGACACTTCGCCGTTCTGGGGCGCGCTTCGCGCCATCGATCCGGACACCGGCAAAATCAAGTGGGAATGGAAACATCCGTCGCCCACGTGGTCCGGGGTGCTCTCGACAGCAGGCGGGCTCGTCTTCACAGGCGATGCCGAAGGAAACTTCATCGCGCTCGACGCCGCCACAGGGAAAGCTCTTTGGCACTTCCAGTGCGGCGCATCCGTCTATTCTTCGCCCATGTCTTTCGCCATCGACGGCAAACAGTACGTCACCGTAGCGGCCGGTTCCGCG
The DNA here is from genome assembly GCA_035258025.1 of Candidatus Acidiferrum sp. Lineage (GTDB taxonomy): Bacteria > Acidobacteriota > Terriglobia > Acidiferrales > UBA7541 > Acidiferrum. Next base: position 2,109 of record DATEWL010000088.1, read on the forward strand.
CTTTTTACGTTTGGTCTGCCGTAGCTTGGTGTTGGTCGCGCTTACAGCGCGCTTTGAAGCCGGCCTCGGAAGCGAAACGCGCGGCGAGGGTTCGGCGTCAGATAGGCAGCCCATGAAAACTCTTGCGGAATCGCGACGACAATTCCTAAAGACTACAGGGCTCGCAACCGGAGCGCTCCTGCTTTCTTCCGGTGACAAGCTTGCTGAAGCGGGATCGGCCGCGCGGGACTGCGCGTCTATCGCAACACAGACCGATTCCGGCTCCGCGGACTACACGCTGCACATCAAAAACTCTCCGATCGAGATTGCGCCCAAACGAATCATCTCCGCGACTACATACAATGGACAATTTCCCGGCCCTCTACTTCGCCTCAAGGAAGGCCAAGAAGTCACCATCGATATTTACAACCACACCGATACTGCCGAGCAACTGCACTGGCACGGCCAGCAAGTTCCTGTGGACGTCGACGGCGCCGCCGAAGAGGGCACTCCGTTCATTCCCGCTCACGGTAAGCGCCGCATTGTGTTCACACCAAAGCCTTCCGGCTTCCGCTTCTATCACACGCACAATCGCGCAGGCTCCCATCTAGCCGCTGGACAATACAGCGGCCAAGTCGGTCCGGTTTACATCGAACCGCGCCAAAATCCTGGCAAATACGACCGGGAAGTTTTTCTCACGTTAAAGGAATTCGAGCCTACGTTCAGCCGCGGCGGGGATATGGCGCAGGATTTTCTCTTACCTTCTGCTCCCAACAAGGCTCTCCAGGAAACCGGCGAGTCTGCCATGAAAGCTTCGCTCGCAAAAGGCATGCCTCATGGATACGAAGTCGGCTATCGATCTTTCACCATCAACGGACGCATGCTCGGCCACGGCGAGCCTATTCGCGTAAAGCAAGGCGAACGCGTCCTGTTTCATATCCTGAATGGAAGCGCGACGGAGATTCGCAGCCTCGCTTTGCCAGGTCACTCGTTTCAGGTGATGGCACTTGATGGAAATCCGGTTCCAAATCCCACAAAAGTTCCTGTGCTTTGGCTGGGCACCGCCGAGCGGATCTCTGCGATGGTGGAAATGAATCATTCGGGCGTGTGGATTCTGGGCGACCTGGATAACGATGATCGCCCGCATGGAATGGGCATCGTCGTCGAGTACGCCGGAAGCACGGGAAAGGCCCAATGGATCGCCCCGCAGCCTTTTCGCTGGAACTATATGCGCTTCGCGAAACCTGGGGCGACGGCTTCAGCTCCGGATGAAACATTTGACATGACCTTCGCGAAAGAAAACGCGGCGGAAGAAGGATTCAATCGCTGGACAATCAACGGGGCCAGTTATCCCATGACCGGAGAGATGGTCCCTGCTTCATTTCACCTCAAGCAAGGCAAGCGCTGCCGCATTCGCATGCACAACGCGAGTGACGACATCCATCCCATCCATCTACATCGCCACAGTTTTGAAATTGTCGGGATCGCTGGAAAACCGACCGCAGGAGTCTTCAAGGATGTGCTGATGCTGGGCGGCTATCAGGAAGCCGAGGTGGATTTCATCGCCGACAATCCCGGCCTCACGCTCTTCCATTGCCACCAGCAATTGCACATGGATTTTGGCTTTATGACGCTGTTCGATTACATCTAGCGCGGGTTCTTACTCGCTCGCATCACTGGGTTCCCGGCTGCAAAGCTTCTAACCTGGTTCGCGCCTCACCCATCGCAGGTGCGAGTTGCAGTGCTGCGGCATAGGCTTTCGCTGCTTGTTGCGTATTGCCTTTGCTTTCCAATGCCCGACCCAGCCAGTACAATGCGAACGGCGATGGCGCGATCTGCGCCGCCTTTGTAAAATCTGCGATCGCCGCGTCCACTTCCGTCGTCTGCATCTCAGCCGTACCGCGTCCGATGTAGCTGTTTTGCGCATTAGGATCAATGGCGATGGCGGCGCTCAACTCTGTCCGCGCGGCCGCGTATTTGCCTTCTCCCAGGTACAAGATGCCCAGATTGTTGTGCGACTGCACTATTTCCACCTGGTCATTGGATAATGCCAGTGCCGCGCGGTATTCGTGTTCCGCATCATCCAACTGATTTTGCCGCTGCAGCAAAACAGCAACGTTGTAATGAGGCGACGACAGATCGGGGCTAAGCCGTACGGCAGCCACGAAGTGTTGTGCCGCAAGCTGGGGCTCGCCGCGCTCCATCAGCGCGACTCCGAAATCATTTTCCGCGAAGCCGTTGTTCTTGGTCACTTCGAGGGTGTGGCCGAAGAGCGTGTAGCTGTCG
>DATEWL010000089.1:0-2610 GCA_035258025.1 Candidatus Acidiferrum sp.
CGCAGAGATTATCTCCAGCAAAAGCTTGCCGAATTCCCGGCTTCTCCAAATGACGATACTCTTTGCGGATTCGCCAGCCGACATCGAGACCGGCGAGATCGCCGACGGCGAGCGGGCCCATGGCCATTCCAAAATCGTAAAGCGCGGAATCGACAGCTTCCACACTCGCGCCTTCTTCCAGAAGAAAAACGGACTCGCGGACATAGGGATGGAACATGCGGTTTCCAACAAAGCCGCGACAGTTCCCCACCAAGACACCGATCTTGCCGATTTTTTTCGAGAGCTGCATGCAAGTGGCAATGACTTCCTTGCTGCTGGCTTTGCCGCGGACGATTTCGAGTAATCGCATCACGTTGGCGGGACTGAAGAAATGCGTGCCGATGACGGATTGCGGACGCGAGGTCGAGGAAGCAATTTCGTCGATATTTAACGTGGATGTGTTGCTTGCCAGGATCGCTCCGGGTCTACAGACGCGATCCAGCTCGGTGAAGACTTCTTTTTTGAGCGCCATGCCTTCAAAGACGGCTTCGATCACCAAGTCCGCGTTTGCGAAAGAATCGTAGCTGAGCGTCGGTTGAATCAGCTTGATCCGTTCGTCAACGAAAGCCTGTGTGAAGCGGCCGCGCTTCACGGACGTCGCATAATTTTTCTGGATGTTCGCGAGGCCTTTGTCGAGCGCAACCTGATCGGCTTCCTTCAAGAGAACCGGAATCCCAGCATTTGCCAAAACCATAGCGATGCCGCCGCCCATGGTCCCCGCGCCAACGACTGCGGCAGAGTTCACCGGGATCAGCCGAGTCTCTTTCGGAATGTCGGGGATTTTGGCCACTTCGCGTTCGCCGAAGAAAACGTGAATGAGTGCTTTCGATTGATCGGAGAAGAGGCACTCCATGAAAAGCTTGCGCTCGAGTTTGCAACCCTCTTCGAACGGCAGTTTCGTCGCGGCTTCGACAGCATCAATGGCAGCGAGCGGCGCGATCATGCCACGCTGCTTTTTGCGAGCATTTTCGCGCGCGGCGGCAAAGATCGGAGCATTTTGCTCTGCCGAACCGAGCTTGTCGTTGCGTTCGCGTGTTTTGCGAACGGGCTTATCCGCGACTTCACGCGCAAACGCAATGGCTCCGGTCAACAGGTCGCCGTCGATCAAGCGGTCAATGATGCCGAACTTCACGGCGTCCGCGGCTTTGATTGGATTGCCATCAGTGCACATTTCCACCGCTTTTGCAGCGCCCGCGAGACGCGGCAAACGCTGTGTGCCGGCCGCGCCGGGAATGAGGCCGAGCTTTACTTCCGGCTGGCCGACTTGTGCCGTGGGCACGGCCACGCGATAGTGGCCGGACATAGCAAGTTCAAGGCCGCCCCCAAAAGCGCTTCCATGAATGGCCATAACAACCGGCTTGCGGCAATCTTCGATTTTCAAGAGGAGCACTGGCAATTCCAAGCCGCTACCGGCCTTGCCAGAAGTGATTTTGCCGAATTCCTTGATGTCCGCGCCGGCGATGAACGTTTTGCCGCCGCCAATGAGCACTGCAGCTTTAATGGAGTCGTCTTTGTCGATCTGCTCGATCGCGGCGGCAATGCCTTCCGGCACGCCGGGACTCAGCGCATTCACCGGAGGATTGTTGATGGTGATGACGGCAATGCCGTTGTCTTTTGTGAGTTGAACTAAGTCGCTCATAGGTGGCCGCTCTTTCTCGGATAAAGTCTCTTAAGTTTTGCCCAAACACGCGCCCGCGCCTGTCGCTGCCGCGCAGACTTAAGTCACATTAGTAAGGCTTCTCATTGACGGCTGGCAAATTCGGGGCGAATCGTGTCTTGTCCGCCCCAATATTTCTTGCGTAGTTCCCTTTTCAAGATTTTCCCTGTGCCCGTTTTCGGCAAGCTATCGAAGAACTCAACCGAGCGAGGTGCTTTGTAGTGCGCGATGCGACCCCGGCAGAATTCGAGCAACTCTGCTTCTGTGGCTTTTGCGCCGGGCTTCAAGACTACCAAAGCTTTCGGCACTTCTCCCCATTTCGCATCCGGAACAGGAACGACGGCAACTTCATATACATCCGGATGGGCGAGAAGCGCCTTTTCTACTTCCAGTGAAGAAATATTTTCGCCGCCGCTGACGATGATTTCTTTTTTGCGGTCGACGACAAGGAGGTAGCCATCCTCATTGAGCGTGGCCATATCGCCGGTGTGAAACCATCCGCCACGCATGGCTTCGGCGGTAGCTTGCGGCTGGCCCCAGTAGCCCTCCATCACAACATCGCTCCGGGCCACGATTTCGCCGATGCTTTTGCCGTCGTGGGGCACATCTTTGTCGTTTGCATCGACGACACGAAGTTCCACGCCCGGAATCGCGTAGCCTGTCATAGCCTGGCCGATGAATTTTTGCTCGCCTTGCCAATCGAGTCCAGGCTTCATTCTGGAAATCGAGAGCGTGGGGGAAGTTTCTGTGAGGCCGTAGCCAGAGCGGCAACTTGCGCCAAGTTTTTCTTCGACCTCGCGCACCAATGTCGGTGACGAAGCTGCTCCGCCGATATTGATGAGGCGCAAGCTGCTCAGATCATGTTTGGTGCGTTCGGGACAATTCACGAGAGCGGTGGCCATGGCCGGGACCAG